>JAXDJM010000110.1:0-2949 GCA_034665605.1 Actinomycetota bacterium
CATGGCAGAGACACGAGACCACGCCGCTCAGGCGGCCCCCATAACCCCGTTCTGCCCGAACTTCCATCGGGCCATCGAGATCGTCGGCCGGCGCTGGACGGGGGCCATCATCCGAACCCTTCTCGCCGACAAGCACCATTTCTCGGACATCTGCAAGACGGTCCCGGGCCTCAGCGACCGCTTGTTGTCGGAGCGATTGAAGGAGCTCGAGCTCGAAGGCATCGTCACCAGGACCGTGATCCCCGAAACTCCCGTCCGCGTCGAGTACAGCCTCACCGAAAAGGGAGCCTCCCTCGCCGACGCGGTGCGCTCGATGTCGGAGTGGGCCGAGCATTGGGCCGTCGCCGACACATCACATCTAGCGTAACCCGCCCTGCCCGTCCTAGATCCCCAGACCGTCATCCCATCCCTGACAACCTGCACTCAGGAAATATCAGCGTAGGTCGCAACGTTTCCGACTAGGCGATCACTACTTACTTACCTCACGAAGGAGACCCTCGTGTCTGACGTCAAGACGCAAACCCTCCCCCTGCTGCCCCTGACCAAAGGGGTCGTTCTCCCCAACATGGTCGTCACTCTCGCGATCGAAACCGAGGAGGCAACGGCCGCGATCCGGGCCGCTCGGGAGGGCGACTCCCTGGTTTTGCTCGTGCCGAAAGTCGACGAGCGCTACGCCCGCGTCGGAACGGTTGCGAAGATCGAAGATGCCGGACAGCTCCCCAGCGGAGCGCAGGCCGCGGTGTTGCGCGGGCTCGCCCGCGGACTCATCGGCAGCGGCGTCGCCGGAACCGGGGATGCTGTGTGGGTCCAGGTCGAGTCGATCGAGGACCCAACCGAGACATCGGATCGATCTCACGAGCTCGCACGCGAGTACCGCGCGACGGTCGAGTCGATCGTCGAGTCCCGGGGCGTTCCCGAGGTAGCCGAGTTCTTGCGTTCCATCGGCGATCCGGGAGCGATGGCGGACACCGCCGGTTACTCCCCCGACCTATCGATCGAGCAAAAGATCGAAGTGCTCGAGACGATCGACGTAGAAGCCCGCATCGAGAAGGTGCTCGGCTGGGCGAAACAAACGCTCGCCGAAGTCGCGCTCAAGGACAAGATCCGCGACGAAGTCTCCGAAGGCATGGAGAAGACGCAGCGCGAGTTCATGCTGCGTCAGCAACTCGCGGCCATCAAGAAAGAGCTTGGTGAAGACGGCGACGGCGACATCGTCGAGGAATACCGCACGAAGATCGACGAGGCCGAGATGCCCGAAGAGGTACGCAACGAGGTCGAGCGCGAGCTCGATCGCCTCGAACGCATGAGCGACCAGAACCCCGAGCACGGTTGGATCCGCAATTACCTCGACTGGATGGTCGAGATGCCATGGAACAAGCGCTCCGAGGAACGTCTGGACATCGCCGATGCTCGCCGGATCCTCGACGAGGATCACACCGGTCTCGAAGACGTCAAAGAGCGGATCCTCGAGTACCTCGCAGTTCGGAAGCTTCGCCAAGACCGCGGTTTGCAGGCTGCTACCGGCCGTGGGTCGGGCGCGATCTTGACGCTCGTCGGGCCCCCGGGGGTCGGCAAGACCTCACTGGGCGAATCCGTCGCTCGCGCGATGGATCGCAAGTTCGTGCGCGTCGCTCTCGGCGGCGTTCGCGACGAGGCAGAGATCCGCGGTCACCGACGCACGTATGTCGGTGCGATGCCGGGCCGCATCGCCCGCGCCCTTAAGGAAGCGGGAACGAAGAACCCGGTCTTCATGCTCGACGAAGTCGACAAGGTCGGTAGCGACTGGCGCGGGGATCCCTCGTCGGCGCTGCTCGAAGTTCTCGACCCCGCTCAGAACCATCGTTTTCGCGATCACTACCTCGAGGTCGACCTCGATCTGTCCGAGGTGCTGTTCATCGCGACGGCGAACGTGATCGAGACGATCCCGGCCCCCTTGCTCGACCGGATGGAAGTTATCCGTCTGGACGGTTACATCGAGGACGAGAAGCTTGAGATCGCGAAGGATCACTTGCTTCGGCGACAGCTCGAGCAGAACGGCTTGCGCGCCGAAGAGATCGAGCTAACGGATGACGCGATCCGCAAGGTGATCGCCGACCACACGCGCGAGGCCGGCGTCCGAAACCTCGAACGCGAGCTAGGAAAGCTCCTGCGTAAAGCCGCAACGAAGCTCGCGTCGGGTGATGCAACCTCGCCGATCCACGTCGACGCCACCGATATCCGCACTGACCTCGGCAAGCAGAAGTTCTTCTTCGAAGCAGCCGAGCGCACCGCAACCCCGGGCGTTGCGACCGGGCTCGCGGTCACCGGCACCGGCGGCGACGTCCTGTTCGTCGAGGCAACGTCGATGGAGGGCAAATCGGGGCTCACGTTGACCGGTCAACTCGGCGACGTGATGAAGGAATCGGCCGAGATCGCTCGCTCGTACATCCGGTCGCATGCCGGCCAGCTTGGGGTCGGTCCTGCGGTCGACGAGCGCCACTTCCACGTTCACGTCCCGGCAGGCGCTGTACCGAAAGACGGTCCCTCGGCGGGCGTAACGATGGTGACCGCTCTGGTCAGCTTGCTGACAGACCGGCCCGTGAAAGCAACGGTGGGCATGACCGGTGAAGTCACGTTGCAGGGCCGCGTGCTCCCGATCGGCGGAGTCAAGCAGAAGGTGCTGGCGGCGCACCGCGCCGGCCTTACCGAAGTGATCCTTCCCGCACGAAATGCCGAGGACCTCGACGACGTGCCCGAGAAGGTCCGCGAGGAGATGACGTTCCACCTCGCGAGCGAAGTCGGCGAAGTGCTGGGGTGGGCGTTCGAGGATGCGGTGCAGGAGCACGCCGCGTAGTGACTTAGCCTTGCTCACATGAGGGCGGGCATCTATCACGGGCCGAAGGACATCCGGGTCGAGGATGTCCCCGATCCGCGCATCGTCGACGCAACCGACGCAGTCGTCAGGATCAC
>JAXDJM010000111.1:0-2928 GCA_034665605.1 Actinomycetota bacterium
GAGCGCCACTGCAACCGGGGCCCGGAACGGGAGCCGCGCGAGCTGCAGTGCGCGAGGTATCGGCGTTCTTGGACGAGGACCGTTCGCTGGCGCCCGACATCGCGGCGGCGCGCAAGCTCGTCGCCGAGGGCACTTTGAGCGACGCCGCCGAAGCGGCTATCGGCCCCCTCGAGTAATCCTGTCGTCGGCCGCCGGGGAGACGTAGGCAAGCTCGCCGCCGCAGATCACGGCCGCAACGACGTTCGCATCGGGGCGGTACGCGACGTGCTCGAAGCTCTCGACATCCAGCACCACGAGGTCGGCGCGGCGCCCTACCGCGATCGTGCCCGCGTCGATGTCGAGCGCGTGGGCGGCGTTAACGGTTGCGGCCGCAAGGGCCTCGACGGGGCGCAAGCCGTAGGTTCGACAGGCGAGCGCGATCACGAACGGCATCGAGTGGATCGGTGAGGTGCCCGGGTTGAGATCGGTGCCGAGAGCAACGATGGCTCCCGATTCGATCATGTCGCGCGCCGGTGGCTTCTTGTTCTGGCGCAACGTGAACGTTGCGCCGGGCAACAGGACGGCGACCGTGTCGCTTCCCGCGAGGTCTCCAACCGCTGCAAGTGAAGTGTGGTTGAGATGGTCGGCCGTGGCGAAGCCCCACCGCGCCGCGAACGCCGCCGTCTGGTTGTCGTCCAGTTGGTCCGCATGGACGCGCATCCGCAGACCGAGGTCTTTACACGCGTGCTCGAGCCGCGCTGCATGTTCGAGCGCGAAGGCGATCTGCTCGACGTAGAGATCGCAGGCGGTACATAGCCCTTCCTGTGCGGCTTGCGGAAGTAATTCGGTTGCGGCGATGCCGATCCACTCGCCCGGTGACATCCCGTGAGGGATCGCGTGGGCCGCGAGACATGTCGACACCACGCGCTGAGGGACGGCCTCGTCCAAGCGCCGCGCCAATCTCAGCTGTCGCAACTCTGCCTCGAGGCTCAGGCCGTAACCGGACTTCGTCTCGAAGGTCGTAGTGCCGGATCGCAGCATCTGGTGGGCAAGATCGCGGGAGAAAGAAAGTACTTCCTCGTCCGTCGCGTCGGCGAGCATCCGGGCCGAGCGATAGATGCCCCCTTCCTCGCGGTGGAGCGTCTCGTACCGAACGCCTGCGAGACGAGCCGCGTCTTCGTCCGCTCGCCATCCGTAGAACGGGAGGTGGGTGTGGCAATCCACGAATCCGGGAACGACCGTGCACCCGCGCGCATCGAAGGTTGTGTCGGCCTCACCGATGCTTCCGATCGCGGCGATGTCGGTTCCGTCGATCAGAACACCGGCGGATTCTTGCGGCGCAAGCTCCGCGAACTCTGCCGGCCCCCGCACCGGTCCCGAGGAATCGAGCGTCCACAGTTGGGACGCTCGCGTGACCGCAAGGCTCAGGACGGCCTCCGCTGAACCTTTTGGTACAGAGCGCGGCCGTCGTCGGTCGTGATGAGCTCGACCTCGCCGCGCTTCTCCAGGTATGCGAGGTGCGCAAGGGCTTCGCCCATGGCAAGCCGGCGTTGGAAGTTGAGAAGCGTCGTTCCGAATATCTCGTCGGTGATGGCGCGTGCCGACGCCGGCTCCCTTCGGATCACTTGCAGGATGGCACCGAGCCTGCGGTCGTGGTGACGTGCGATCGCCCGGGCCCGCTCCGCCCCATCGTCGAACGGACGGCCGTGCCCGGGCAGCACGAGGTCGGGAGCGAGCTCCTCAACCCTCTCGAGCGAAGCCAAAAAGTCGCCGAGCGGGTCCTCTTCACCCTCGCCCTTGTAGTCGATGTGCGGAGTGATCGAAGGAAGCAGGTGATCGCCGGAGATCAGCGCTGAGGTGGCTCCGCCAAGTGCGGGATCGGGAGTCCCGTCGTCCGCGGTCCACAGACACACGTGGGCGGGCGAGTGGCCCGGGGTCCACACGACCTCCCAGTCGCGGCCCCCTACCCGGATCGTCTCGCCCCCCTTGAGGCGTGTGGTCGCTTCGACCACTCCCGAGACGTAGGGCTGCCAGTTCGCGAACGCGGTCAGCTCCCCGAGCTCGTCGGCCGGAACGCCGTGTTCTAAGAGCATGTGGCGCAGTCTTTCGACGACGCCGTCCGGATCCTTGTAGACCGCGAGGTCTTCGTCGGCCGCTTCGTGCATCAACACCTCGCAGCCGACCTCTTTCACGAGCCGCGCCGCCATGCCGTAGTGATCGATGTGGGGATGTGTGATGACGAGACGACCGATGTCGTGTACGTCGATGTCGCACGCAGCCGCGGCAGCTACGAGATCGTCCCACCCGTGATCAGAGTCTTCCGACGGGCTATAGATGCCACAGTCGACGAGCACCGGAGCATCGTCGTCCGCGAGTAAGTACGCGTTGACGCGGTCGAGGCCCGGGAACGGGAGCGGCAGCACCAACCGGAAGACTCCGGGGGCCGGCTCCCGCTTTTTATGGTTCATGTCTACCGAGTGGCCCGGCGGCCTACTCGTGCACCTGCTCCTTGACGACGAACCAGATGCGAACGAGAACCCTGTACACGAGGTCGTCGGACTCGAGAGTGCCCTTGATGTCGATCACTTCGAATGCCTTGATGCCGCGGATGGTCAGACCGGCACGACCGACCGCTTGGGAGACCGCTTCTTCGATTGTGGAGCCGGTCGCGGCAAGATCGATGGACTTCTCGACGGACATAGGAAGGCCCCCTTTCTAAAGGGGGCCATCCTAGAGGGAGGAGGTGCGGAGGTATATGTGGGTTTAGCTGCGGTCCAGCGGCGACACGAAGGTCGGCGTTCTGGTGCAGGTGACGGCGGGGCGCATGCGGGACATCTGACGCCGGTAGTCCTTCGTCAGAAGGTCCCGCGATATCGCCAGCCACCACTTCACTGCGGGAACGCTCAGCGAGACTTCGGCCGGTCCCGACATCCTGGAGCACGCTCGCTT
>JAXDJM010000112.1:0-2649 GCA_034665605.1 Actinomycetota bacterium
GTCCTGGAAGTCGCGGAGCTTTCGCAGCACGACGGCCCACCCGAGGGTCACATCGCGAGCGGTCGGGTCGAGCCCCAGCTTGACTCGTAGGGGTCGGCCCTCGCCGACACGAGCGGTTAGCTCCTCCACCGAGACGACGTGCTGGGCGCGACGGGTGAGCCATTCGATGTCGTCGGAACGCCTGCCGCTCATAGCGACAGGATGCTAGACGACACCCGATGCTCCGCCATGGATGCACCGGTGCTGGCTAGACTGGATACCTCTTTATGGGTCGCATCTCGATGCACCGAGTCCTCGTCGCCAC
Source organism: Actinomycetota bacterium (assembly GCA_034665605.1). Lineage (GTDB taxonomy): Bacteria > Actinomycetota > CADDZG01 > CADDZG01 > WHSQ01 > JALZGD01. Next base: position 305 of record JAXDJM010000112.1, read on the forward strand.
ACTCGCCTGCGCGGTGCTGGCTACGTCCTGCGCGGAACTGGAGCACCTCCCCCTCCTCACCAAGAAGGACCTGCGGTTCAAGCCGTCGCAGTCGTCTCGGATCTATGCGGCGGACGGCTCGCTGATCACGACGCTCCATGGACCCGAGAACCGAACGATCGTGCACCACCTCAGCAAGATCCCCAAGCACGTTCAGAACGCGGTCATCGCGATCGAAGACCAGCGCTTCTACGAGCACAGTGGCGTCGACATCCACTCGATCATCCGGGCGATCTTCGCCAACGTGTCCGCAGGGTCGATCGCGCAAGGTGGATCGACGCTTACTCAACAGCTCGTCAAGAACACGATCATCGCCCCGCATGCGATCGCCGAACGGACGCTCCAGAGGAAGCTCGAAGAAGCCGCTCTGGCGCGGCAACTCGAAAAGAAGCTCTCGAAGCACGAGATCCTGCTTCGCTACCTGAACACCGTCTATTTCGGTGAAGGCGCGTACGGGATCCAAGCTGCATCGCACGTGTACTTCGGGAAGCCGGTGCACCGGCTCTCGCTCGCCGAAGGCGCGACGCTCGCCGGGCTGATCCAGGCCCCCGAGGATTACGACCCATACAAGCATCCTGCCGCGGCCAAAGTGCGTAGGAATGTCGTTCTGGGAAAGATGGCACAGCTCGGTTGGGCCGACCCGGTTGCAGTTGCTCGCGCACAACAGGCAAAGCTCAAACTTCAACAGACGGACGCTTCGCAGAAATATCCCGCTGCGTACTTCGTCGATTACGTGCAGCGGCTCATCACGTACGACCATCGATTCAGCTCCCTGGGCGACGACGTCGTCGCGCGACAGAAGAAGATGTTCCAGGGCGGGCTCAAGATCTACACGACAGTCGATCTGGACGACCAAGCTGCGGCCGAGGCCGCGGTGCAACGGATCCTTCCGTACAAGACCGACCCTCACGCGGCCCTGGTGTCGATCGACCCCAATAGCGGCTACGTGAAGGCGATGGTCGGGGGCCGGGACTGGTTCGCGCCGGCAAAGAAAGACCCTTATTCAAAGCTGAACCTCGCGACGCTCGCGGAGCCCGATCTCGGCCGCATCCAAGACCCGAATAGGAAGAATCACTACCTGTATCAGGCACCCGGCAGTGGACGACAAGCGGGGTCGTCGTTCAAGCCGTTCGCGCTGGCTGCCGCGATCAAACAGGGCATCCCCCTCTCCGAGCGGTTCAAAGCCGCGTCGTGCATGGACTTCGCCGGTGCGAACGCGGGCGGGAACTGGCACGTGTGCAACTACGAAGGCGAATCCTTCGCTTCGGGCATGCTGTCGTTGCTCGAGGCGACGGTGTTCTCGGTCAATGTTGTCTACGCGCAACTGATCCTGAAGGTCGGTCCCCAGGCCGTCGTCGACGTAGCTCGAGAGATGGGGATCAACACACCGCTTCTGGCAGTTCCATCTGCCGTCCTCGGCGCTAACCCCGTTAACGCGTTGGATATGGCGTCGGCGTACGGAACGTTGGCGGCCGGAGGCATGCACCATCCGCCGGTCGCGATCACCAAGATCGTCGACGCAAACGAGAAAGTCGTCTACAAGGACAACTCGCAGTCGACGCAAGCCATCGATCCGGCCGTCGCGTTCATCACGACTTCCGCACTCGAACAAGTCGTTCAGCGCGGCACCGGCACCGCGGCAAACATCGGGCGGCCCGAAGCCGGTAAGACCGGCACCGCCCAGGAGTACCGCGACGCGTGGTTCATCGGCTACACACCGGATCTAGTGACTTCGGTATGGATGGGCTATCCGCAAGGTGAGATCGAGATGAAACCGAGTTGTGTCGGCTCGCTCAGCCCGTGCATCCCGACGCGCACCATCACATCCGGAGGCATCGTTGGTGGGTCGTTCCCCGCGGAGATCTGGGCCGCGTACATGATCCCCGCCCTATCGGGAGTTCCCGCGGATAGCTTCACGCAACCCGCGGTGGGCCTCGTCACGGTCACGATCGACACTCGCACCGGTTGCTTGGCCGGCAAGTTCACTCCGGCGCAATATCGCGCTTCTGGAACGTTCCAACGTGGGACGGAACCAACCAAGTCGTGCCGCGTCCCGGGCGACCGCCAGTCCATCCCGGATGTCTTCGGCTTCCCGAAGAACGACGCCGAGCAGATACTCACGAACGCGGGCTTCGTCGTGCAAGAGAACGAGGCGCCGTCGTCGACATACCCGCCGGGTCGCGTCATCGCCCAGAGCCCGCAAGGCGGAACCAAAGCTCCGGCCGGCACGACCGTGACGATCACGATCTCGACGAAGGCCCAACAGACGCATTCGGTAACGGTCCCGGACACGTTGGGTTTGAGTC
>JAXDJM010000113.1:0-9523 GCA_034665605.1 Actinomycetota bacterium
TGCCCAATGTCGCGATCGAGATCGACGGATCCGGACAAGTAGCTCCTCAGCCGACCAGCGTCGGAGGGCGCATCGCCGCGTACGTCGCCCTCACCAAGCCGCGCATCATCGAGCTTCTGTTGATCACGACCGTCCCCGCGATGATCCTTGCCGCATCCGGGATGCCGTCGGTATGGCTCGTCGCGATGACGCTCGTCGGCGGAACCCTCTCGGCCGGTGGGGCGAACGCTATCAACTGCTACGTCGACCGGGACATCGACGAGATCATGCCTCGCACGCGCAAGCGACCGCTCCCACAACATCGCATCGAGCCGCGCTCGGCACTGGTCTTCGGGATCGTCCTGGGGGCGGCCGGCTTCGGGCTGTTGTGGGCAACCGTCAACCTGCCCGCGGCTCTCCTATCCACCGGAGCCCTCTTGTTCTACGTGTTCGTTTACACGATGGGCATGAAGCGTCATACGCCGCAGAACATCGTGATCGGAGGCGCGGCCGGAGCGGCTCCGGTACTCGTGGGGTGGGCGGCCGTTACCGGACGAGTAGGACTTCCCGCTCTTGCGATGTTCGGCATCATCTTCTATTGGACGCCGCCGCACTTCTGGGCTCTATCGATGCGCTACGAGAAAGACTACGCGTCGGCCGGGGTCCCCATGATGCCCGTGGTGTACGGCAAGTCCGAGACCACCAAGCACATCCTCTTGTATTCGATCTTGTTGTTTGCGATGTGCCTCGCGCTCTTCTCCGTAGCTCATCTCGGTCCCTTATTCCTCGTAACGGTGATCGTGTTGAACGCGTTGTTCATCGGGTGGGCCGTCAAGCTGTGGAAAGACCCGACACCGCGACGGGCATGGGGGTTGTTCCGCTATTCGATCTACTACCTTGCGGTGCTGTTCGCGGCGATCGCGGTAGACGCTTTGGTCGGTCGCTAGATCTAAGTTATTTGACGGTAAGAGTCCCGTTCATCGACGTCGGGTGGTACTGACACTCGAAGTAGTACTTCCCCTTAGGCAGCTTCGGGAGCGTCAGATCGACGGTTTGATTCGCGCCGACGTCCGGACTTTTGAAAAGCTGGTCTGTCGCGGACTTGTCCTTGAACACCGCGAAGTTGTGCGTGGTCGAGTCCTGATTCACGAACGACAGCTTGCCGCCGGAGGCCGGGACCGTGAGGTCCGAGGTGTCAAAGGCGACGTTATGAGCCGTGATCGTCAGGCCACTGGTAGACGACGTTGCGGCGGCCGGGGCCGTGTTGCTCGCCGCCGACGCTTGGGTTCCGAGGATCCCTGTTTGCGTCAGCACGATCCCTATCAGCATCGGATACAGCACGACGAGACCGAGCTCGAGCATCGTGTTTGCCGTCATCTTGGGGCGAAGGGCTATGAATGCAGCCGCCCCCAATACGTTCATCGCCATCACCAGAGCGATCGCCGTTGCGACCGGTTCCGGAACGTCGAGCAAGATACGTGAGAACCCAACGACGAGCCCACCGATCACGATCAACGCGCCGATCGGGATCACAACGGGCAACGGCACCCTGATCCGTACCTCTTTGACTAGATCCGGTCTTTCGTCCATCACTTCCTCATGTCCCAGACCTCAAGCTCTCGTTCGAAATCCTCCCACGGGACCTCGGGAGTCCCGGACCCTTGAGATTCCTCGCGCGCGTTCCAGCTGAAGAAGATCACTGCGATGACGGTCCACAGTAGCAAACCGCCTCCTATCTTCATGATCAGCCCGGCGATCCTTTGATCGGTGATCGCGTTGACCCACGGATGCGGCACGTGCGCATAGAACGAGTACAGCGGCCGGCTCCCAAAGGTCAGAAACGACGCGGGCACCGTGGGCACGATCGACTGCAGGAACAGGTACAGCATCTTCCCGGGTGGAGACAACCGCTTGAGCTCTGGGAGGGGGTCGACAACCGGCCACCACATGATCAGCGATGCCGTAACCAGAACGACGTGCAGCAAGAAGTGCACGGCATGGTGCTCGAGGGCCAGGTTGACCAACGTCGGCCAGTGCGTGAGCACGATGACGACATTGAAGATGACCAGCGCGACGAAGGGCCGGGTGAGAAAACGCGTCAGCCGGAAGAGCCACCGCGGAGCAAGGATCGTTCGAAGCAGCCACGCCGGGAGCCCCAGAAGCAACAAGGGTGCTGCGATCAACGAGAACATCGTGTGCTGAACCATGTGAACCGAGAACAGATAGCGCTCGGCGATGTCGTGGATCGGCCAGTCCGAGCCGATCCACAGGATCGCGACACCGAGCACCCAGCAAGCTTTCTGCCGCGTCGTCACGATGACTTGGCCGGCCGGCACCTTCTTCGGTCCGAGGTATGCGATGGCCGCCACGTAGCCCGCGAGCAGGGCGATCATCAAGGCCCATACGTCCGGGTGCGCGTGCCACGCGAACAGGTCCGACGTCGACAGTGCTCCCGTCATCAGGAACCGACGGGTGCCGCGCCGCCCTGGGTGAAGAAGATCGTAAGAACCACGCCAAACACTACGAACGCAAGGATCACGCCGGTGATGAACAGCCTTCTAAACACCAGCGAGTCGAACCGTAGGTGCATGAACCACAGCACGACCATCGAGAACTTGATGACCGACATGATGATCAGAAGCGGCACGAGGACGCTCCTCAACGAGGACACGTAGTAGATCGCGACTTCGATCGCCGTGATGATCGCCAAGATCGCCGCGACGCCGACATACTGACGGGGAGCTGGGTGATGCGAAAGCTCTACCTGCTCCAGCGGCGCGCTCGGCGCTTCAGACAAGCCAGCCTCCTAGTGCGTGGGTATCAAGTAAACGACGGTGAAGATCACGATCCACACGATGTCGACGAAGTGCCAGTAGAGGCCGATCAACTCGACCTTTCTCGCCCCGTCGGGGCCGAGTCTCCCGGCAACATCCATGCTGAATAGAGACAGGAGCATGAGGATCCCGGCAGTTACGTGAGCGCCGTGAAAACCCGTCAACATGAAGAACGCGCTGCCGAACGTGCTGGTCGAGAGCTTCAGACCCGAGTCCACGAACGACGTGAACTCGAAGACCTGGCCCCCGATGAACACCATGCCCAGGAAAGCCGTAGCAAGGACCCAGACTCGGAAACCGCGATGGTCTCCTCGTTGGATGGCTGCCAGCGCCAGAACCATCGTGAGACTGGACATGAGCAGGACGAACGAACTCACCGACGTGTAAGGGATGTTGTAGATCTCGTGCGGCTTCGGGCCCGCGACTACTCGGTTCCGATACAGCAAGTACGTCGTGATCATCGAGCCGAAGAACAGGCACTCGGAGCCCAAGAAGCCCCAGATGGCCAGCTTCGCGTTATCGATGCCGGTGCTGGTGTGCGGCTCGGTCGTGGAAAGTGGGGCGTTCATGCCCTGTGCCGAGGCGCTCATTCTTCAGCCGCCGGCTCGAGCACCCAGCCGAAGAAGCCCAACAACGCGACCACGGCGCCAACCAGGATCAGGGCGATCGACGCCATCTCGTTAGGAGGTGGCGACGGCGATCCAAGGTTCAACGGCTGCAAGCTGACGACGCCGTATGCCATCAGTGGTGCTCCCAGCGAGGCGACGACGGGGAAGTAAGACGGCGATGGCATGTGGATGTGCTCGTGGGGCTCGTCGTCGTGCGCGGTTGCGTCGGCCCCACCCGCGAGCACCGGCACCGGACGTCCGTCGGGGCTCGTTACGTACTTGCGATGCCAGAAGTCGTCTCGGTCCTTAACGAGCGGCACGGTCGCGAAGTTGTACTCGGGAGGTGGCGAGGGGATGGACCACTCGAGCGTGCGACCGTCCCACGGGTCGTCACCCGCTTCTTCCCGGCGCGCCCTGCTGAGGAAGACGTTGAGGATGAACGTCGCGATCGACAGAGCGATCGTGAACGCACCGATCGTGGACACCATGTTCCAGAAATTCCAGCCCATGTCCGCGGGATATGTCGGGATACGACGGGGCATCCCTTCGAGCCCGAGGAGATGGAAAGGACCGAAGGTCAGGTTGAAACCGATGAACATGAGCCAGAAGTGCAGCTTGCCCAAACCCTCGCCGAGCATCCACCCGGTCGCCTTAGGGAGCCAGTAGTAGATGGCCGAGAAGAGACCGAAGATCGCGCCGCCGAACAACACGTAGTGGAAGTGAGCGACGATGTAATAGGTGTCGGTCTGCTCCCAGTCGGACGGCACGACCGCGTGAGTGACGCCGGACAAACCCCCGATGACGAACATGGCCACGAACCCAAGTGCAAACAACATCGGCGTTCGGAAATGCAAGTCGCCTTTCCAGATCGTTCCCAGCCAGTTGAAGATCTTCACGCCCGTAGGCACCGCGATGAACATCGTCGAGAGCGCGAACGCCGAGTCGGCAACGGGGCCGAGGCCGGCCGCGAACATGTGGTGCGCCCACACGCCCCAGCCCATGAACCCGATCGCGATCCCTGCGAAAACGATGGCTGCGTAACCGAAGATCGGCTTGCGCGCGAACGTCGGGAGAACCTCCGACACGATGCCCATCGCAGGCAAGATCAAGATGTACACCTCGGGGTGACCGAACAACCAGAAGAGGTGCTGCCACAAGATCGGATCACCCCCTGCAGCGGGATTGAAGAAATTCGCTTGGAACACACGGTCGAACATGAGCTGGAACAGGGCGATCGCGATGATCGGCATCGCGAACAGCAACAGGAACGAGGTAACGAGGCTCATCCAGATGAATACCGGCATCCTCATCATCGTCATTCCGGGTGCCCGCATATTGATGATGGTGACGATGAAGTTGACTGCCCCGGCAAGGGATGCAACTCCAAGGATCTGCAAACCGAGCGAGTAGAAGGTCATCCCGTGACTCGGGAGCGTCTGATTCAAGGGGGCATAGCCGAACCATCCACCGTCCGGAGCGCCGCCCAAGAAGAAGCTCGAATACAAGAACAAGCCACCGAACAAGAATGTCCAATAGCTGAACGCATTCAAGCGGGGGAACGCGACGTCGCGAGCCCCGATCATCAACGGGATCATGTAGTTCATAAGCGCGACGCCCATGGGCATCACGACCAAGAAGATCATCGTGATGCCGTGCATGGTGAAGAACTGGTTATAGGTATTCGCACTGATCACGTGCTGATCGGGCCTGGCCAGTTGCATCCTTATGACCAAAGCCTCGAGCCCGCCCAAGAGGAAGAACAGCAGCGCGGTCGCGCCGTACAGGATGCCGATCTTCTTGTGATCGACGGTTGTTATCCAGCTCCAGAAACCCGTCGTCGCGCGAGGTCGACGGAACAACCTCCGCGGCTCCGCTATCGCTGCTGTTGCCATCTATCGATTCTCCCCATCTGCATCGTGGTTGCGAACGGTCATTTCAACGTATCGAGGTAGGCGACGAGAGCTTTGATCTGATCGGTGGTCAACCCCAATGTCGGCATGCGGGCCCCCGGTTTCACGGCCGACGGACTGTTCAACCACCGAGCAAGGTTCGCATCAGTCCTATCGAACGTCGCGCCCGCGAACGTCGCCCGATCCGCAAGGTGACCAAGGTTCGGTCCTACACGGGGAACGGCTTTGTCGACGGGACTCGACGTCAGTGAGTGACACGCGGAGCATGCCGGTCCGTTCGGGAACTGACCACCGCCCGCACCGTTCTGGAACAACGTTGCGCCCGTCGCCGCGAGCGATCCTTTCGCAGGGCCCGGCGCGTCGTTCTGCTGGTTCAGCACCCAATTCTCGAAATCGGTTGGACTCTGGGCAATCACTCGCAGGCGCATGAAGCCGTGTCCAAGCCCACAGAACTCCGTGCACTGCCCCCTGTACGTCCCGGGAGTATTGGTAAACAAGATCAGGGTGTTCTTGTGACCCGGAACGACGTCCTGCTTGCCCGCCAGTCGAGGAACCCAGAAGCTATGGATCACCTCGGGTAGCCCCGTCACCAGATCCGAAGGTTCGCCTTCGACGGTCACCAGAACATCTCTGCCCGTCGGGATGTGTAACTCGTTCGCAGTGACGACCTGCTGGTCGGGATACTGGTACTCCCACCAGAACTGGTGCGCGATCACGGTGACGGGCATCGAATCCGATGGCTTGGCCGATAGCTCGAAGATCGTTCGAATGGTCGGTATCGCGATCCCGGCGAGGATCAGCGCCGGGATCACCGTGAGCACGACCTCGATCTTTGGGTTGCCGTGGAACTGCGCAGCTTCGCGGCCCGGCCGGTGGCGGAACTTCACGATCGCGTAAACCAGAAGGCCCTCGACGATCACGAAGATGATCGTGGCTATTACAAAGACGATGTTCCACAGGTCGTCTGCCTTCTGCGCGTTGTAACCGGCAGGATGCAGGAAGTCCTGGGGGCCCGTTCCGCTACACGCGGTTCCCAGGAGTGCAACCATCCCGAGAAGCACGGCCGCAAAAAGGCCGCACCGCAATCGCCGAGGACTCGTCATGCGTTCTCCATGGGGACCCGCGGGGAATATATATGAATAGAAATCCGGTCTTCTCGTTTGTGAGAAACAATCCGTCGAGCAGTAGCGTGAACTTGTGAACGACCGGGAGTCGATCTCTTCCGCCAGCCGGATCTCGAAGATCGTTTCGAGGCCACTGTTCGTCGCGGTGGTCGCAGGGCTTCTGCTCGCCGCCATCGTTGCTGGGTTCTCGCGGCACGCACCCCGAGATACGGCTACCGAAGTGGGAGCTCTTGCCCCCGGCTTCCAACTCAAGACTCTTGACGGGCAAAGCTTCAGCTCGGATGACTTGAAAGGCACGCCGGTAGTGATGAACTTCTGGGCCTCCTGGTGCGGGCCGTGCCGGGATGAAGCGCCGTTGCTGGAGAAGACCTTCCTAGATGTTGGCGAGCAGGTCACCGTCGTGGGAGTCGATACGACAGACACGATGAGCGCGGCCCACGCGTTCGTCGAGAAGTTCGGTATCACCTATCCCATCGTCTGGGACCCGGATGGAACGATCCTGAAGGATCTCGACATCCACACGGGGCTGCCGGACACGGTTTTCATCGATTCCAACTACCGGTTGCTTGCCGCCCGCTCGGGCCGTGCCGCCCACTTCGGAGATCACACGGGCATCGCCGTGCTCGGGGCTCTCGACCAAGGCGTACTCAATGACGCCATCGAGCGACTGACCGCCGGTTCGACGGCCCCCGCGCCGTAATTCACATAAGGGCCACGGCGCGCTTCGCTAGGCTGCACCACGGCTCCGCCGAGTGCGGAATTGGGATTCCTAGTCGGCCCTCTTTCCGGGCCTTCTAGAACAGACCATCCTTTAGGGTTGGCGACCTGATGGACCACGCTCCCCACCGAAAGCGCCAGGCGAAGTTCCTCATCGGCGGTGCAGTGATCGTGTTCGTGCTGGGAGGGCTGATGGCGTGGGCGATGGCCCGGCCCGGATCGACTTCTTATTACCTGACGACGTCGGAACTGGTCCAACGGGGGCCAACCGCGTCGGGCGGTGAGGTCAAGGTCAGCGGTTCCGTGATCGACGGCACGATCCACCGCCGCGGCCTCGTAACCAACTTCGCCATCACGGACGGGAGATCGCACGTGTCGGTTGAAACGGGCCAACCGCTGCCGAGTGCCTTCAAAGCGGGAGCGAACGTCGTGGCTCGCGGCTCCTTCGACGGACAAACGTTCCACGCATCGGAGGTCCTGGCTAAGTGCCCTTCCAAGTTCCAGCCCAAAACCCAGTAGGGGTTTAGCTGTGTCGCTGGCGTCGCTGGGTCGCCCATCTCTGATCGCGGCGTTCGTTTTCGCGATCGCGGCCGCCACACTGTGTGCATACGGCGCGGTCAAGCGGAAGCCGGGGATCGCGTGGGCAGGAGCGCGATCGCTCACGGTTGCCGCCGGCTTCGTCGCTCTCGCCACCGTCTCTTTGATGACCGCGTTCTTCGGACACGACTTCTCGCTCGCGTACGTCGCGGCACATTCTTCGAGGTCGCTCAGCGGCCCGTACATGTTCACCGCGCTCTGGAGCGGGATGGAGGGCTCGCTGTTGTTGTGGGCGCTGCTCCTCACCGTTTTCTCGTCGATAGCTCTGCGCCAGGCGATCCACAAGAACCCTCGCCTGGTGCCATGGGCGGGGGCCGTGCTGGGCGGGGTCTCGATCTTCTTTCTCGCCCTGCTCGTGATCCCCGCCAACCCGTTCATCAGGTCGGCGCCGATCCCCGCCGACGGCCTGGGCCTCAATACGTTTTTGCAATCACCGGGGATGCTCATCCATCCGCCTCTTCTCTACACGGGCTTCGTCGGGTTCTCGATCCCGTTCGCCTTCGCCATGGCGGCTCTTTTCACCGGGAGGCTGGACGAGGCGTGGTTCACCACGACTCGACGCTGGACGCTGTTCGCCTGGAGCGCGCTGTCTATCGGAATCGTGATCGGTGGCGCGTGGGCATACACCGAGCTCGGTTGGGGCGGCTACTGGGCGTGGGATCCGGTCGAGAACGCGTCGTTTATCCCGTGGCTTACCGCCACCGCGTTCTTGCACTCGGTCGTGATCCAGGAGAAGCGCCGGATGCTGAAAGTTTGGAACGTAGCGCTGATCCTGCTTACGTATGTCCTGTCGATCTTCGGCACGTTCCTAACGCGTTCGGGGATCCTGTCGAGCATCCACACCTTTTCTGAGGGACCGATCGGAAAGTGGTTCCTGCCGTTCCTCGCGCTGATGCTGATCGGCGGGCTCGCGGTCGTGGCGTGGCGAGCCGACGCATTGCGCAGCGAGAACCGATTCGATTCTTTGCTTTCTCGAGAATCTGCATTCCTCCTGAACAACGTTCTGTTCGTCGCCGCCGCTTTCACGATCCTGTGGGGCACGATCTATCCCATCATCGCGGAGGCCCTAACAGGGACCCGATTGTCGGTAGGCCCCCCGTTCTTCGATTCGGTCTTCATACCGATCGGTCTCGCGATCGTGCTGATGACGGGGATCGGACCTTTGATCTCGTGGCGGCGGATGAGCAAAGGATCGTTCACGCGCGTAGTGCGCTATCCCTTGCTCGCGGGCGGGGCAACGATCGTCGTCTTGGCGCTCTTCAGGGTCCGCAGTCTCGGCGCGCTGCTCGCGTTCTCGTTGTGCGCGTTCACTGCCACTGCGATCGTCGGAGAGTTCGTTCGAGGTAGCCGGATCTATCGCAACCGGCACGGCCTGGCATGGGGTCCTGCCTTCGTCCGGACGGTGTTACGGAACCGTCGTCGCTATGGCGGGTACGTGGTTCACCTTGGAGTGCTCCTGATCGTGATCGGACTCGCGGGCCAGGCATTCAGAACCGAACGGCAAGCAGTGATGCAAACCGGGGACAAGTTGAGCGTGGGGAACTACGTCCTTACATACGAGGGCCGGACCCAGTCCGAGACTGCCGAGAAGCAGGTCAACACCGCTACTATCGACGTGACTCGCGGTGGAAAGCACATCACGACGATGCACCCGCAGCGGAACTTCCACTTCGCGCAACAGCAACCTCAGTCCGAAGTTGCGATCCGGACGACCCCCTTAGAAGATCTCTACGTCGTCGTTACCTCGTTCGACG
>JAXDJM010000114.1:0-8067 GCA_034665605.1 Actinomycetota bacterium
CACGACGGAGAGGTGAGCCTGGGCCGGGACCTTGATCCCGTCCTGGATGGCCATCGTCAGTGTCACGCCGGTGGGCGACGGGGTAACCCGAGTGACTTTCCCGACCTCTACTCCTCGGACCATGACCCGGCCCCCCGAAAACAGGTTTGGTGCTTGCGCGATCTCGGCCGTGACCGTGTACGTGTCGTCCTTCGGACGCAAGGTCTCGTACGCACCGAAGGCAGCGGCCGCGAGAACGACCACCAGGACCACCGACACGATCCGCGCCCTCATGGCCCGGCCCCGTGTTTGGGCGCATGCGGCATCGGTGTCGGCTGAACGTCGTGCACCGGCAGTCCGGGGTGCTCGGGGGACCCCTCCGGCACGCACGTGTCCTCACTCGTTATGGCGCAGACGTTCCCTTCGACGAAACGCCCGAAGGTTGTCGGACGTCCCAGGAGCTGGCCGGCTATCCCCAACCGGGCCAGCGACTTGTCGATCGCTCGCAGCTGCACCTGCACGCTCGCCACGACGCGATCGAGATTCAAGGACCCGGCCTGGATCGAGTTCCGAGTGGCGGCGATCAAGAGACCAAGGTTCTTGCCCAGCCCGTTCGTCGCGGATAACAGGGCCGTGATCGTTCGTCTGCGCGAGGCAAGCGTGTCGAGTACCTGAGATCCACGCGCCAGGATCCCATCGATGTTGCGATCGTTGTGGGCGAGGATCCCGCTGACGGATGCGGCGTTTCGTAAGAGCCTGGACACGGCTGCACCGTTGTCGTCCAGTACCTTGCCGACGCGATCGACACCGACCAGCGCGCGTCGGAACTCATCCTTGGACGTTCCGGCTATGTGCCCCACGACTTCGAGCAGCTTTCGCAGAGAGTTCTCGTCGATCTTCTGCAGCACCTTCGTGCCTTGATTGGCAGCCTGGTAGATCTCGTAAGGGATGCTCGTCTGAGACCGTGGGATCACATCGCCATCGGCCAGGTATCCGCGAGTTGCGTCGGAGGGACTCGTTCCGTTCTGCACGGCCCGTAGATAAGCGTCGGGCATCTGGATGTCGATGAACTTCTGCCCCAGGAGTGTTGCGAGCTTGACCGCGACGCGAGACTCCTGCGGGATGTGGACGTCCCGTCGGATCTCCATCGTCACGCGCGCCGACTGCGGCGTTAGATGAACGCCCGTTACGCGACCCACGCGCACTCCGGCGATGCGGACCTCGTTGCCACTCTGCAACCCGGCCGCATCTTTTAGATCGGCCGAGATCGAGTACACACCGCGCAGCGCGGGCAGTTTGTTGAGGCTGAAGGCAAATGTCACCGCGACGATCAGGAGGATCAGCGAGATGCTGCCGACGAGCCACGGGCGCCTCTCCCGAAACGACTTCATGGAAGCCACCGCTTGCCACAGGTGCCGAAGTCGTCCTTGCACACGTCGATCAGATGGATGTTCGCCCACTCGCCGTAGGAAGTGACGCGCTCGACGGCTGCAAGGACGTTGGGCAATTCTTTGATCGACTTTTCGAGGGCCGGCCGGTGTGCGCTGATGGCCGCAAGCACAGTGGCCAGATCGTGGGTCTCGCCCTTGATGCGACCGTCGTTGGTGGCAACGATCCGTCGCAATCGTTGCGCCGCCGAGGACAGACTGACGATCGCGTTGCCCAGATCGCCACGACTCGCGGCGATCTGCGTCAATAACGAATTGAGGTCACCCAGGGTCGAGGTCAGCTGCGCATTCCTGTTCGAGAGATCCGAGGTGATCGTGTTGACGTTTCGCAGCAATCCACCCAGCTGCGTGTCTTTGTTGGCGACGGCGTTCGAGATCTGGCCCAGGTTTCCGAGCAGCGACTCGACATCGTTGCTTCGACCGGCCAGAGCTTTCAGCAACTCGTGAGTCACGATGTTGATGTCCGCCGGGTCCGTCGATCGGATCAACGGTCGCAACCCGTTGAAGAGAACCGTCAGGTCGAACGCCGGCTCCGTGCGAGCCAGCGGGATCATCGTCCCGGCCTTGGTCAACGCGTCGGATCGTGCCGTCGACGTGAGGTCCACCTCGCGCTGGCCCAGGAGGTTCCTGAAGCGGATCCGCGCGGACAGAGGCGACGGAAGTCGTGTGCCGTCGTTGATGTCTAGCGTGACGAGGGCGACGCCGTCGGCTATGCGGATGTCGGTCACGTGCCCTACCGTCACGCCAGCGGCCTTGACGACGTCGCCGGAAAGAAGACCGGTCGCGTCGGTGAATTGCGCCTCTATCTGGTACGGGTGAGAGAACAGCGACAGGTTGCCGATATCGGCCGCGAGCCATGTCGTGACCGCCAGGGTCACTGCGGTGAAGATCGCGAGCTTGACCGCGATCCATCGGACCCCCGTCATCGGGCTCCCGCCAAGCCTGCGAACCCCTGGATCGTTGGTCCCCACAGCAAGCGTGCAAGCCCGTGCGGGACCGGACCGTTCCCAGCCGCCGACAACAGCGCTTCGAACCGCGCCATGGTCTTGGACCCGGATGCAGGCGCGGATCCCAATGGATCTGCCGGACCGTCCGATTGTGGGCCTGCTCCCGCGCCGTACAACCCGCGCGATCTGAGTCCCGGCATCTGGTACACCTGCCAGCAGGTCATATGGGACTCGAACTGACCCGCGCATGGTTGCTTCAAGCCGGAGTTCCACACGGTCGTGAACGGTTCGAGCTCCACTACTAGATCCGTTAGCTCGCCCGAGTGAGCCGCCAGGACCTCGCTCAACGTCGCTCCGTGTTCGATCAACCTTCCCAGATCCGATTCGGTGCGCTGCTGGAACGCAGTGAGGTGATCGAGGAACGCCGGGAACGACCTCAGCGATGCGGTGAACTGCGGAGCCGCGTCGACCAAGGCACGGTCGGCGGTGTCGAGAGCATGCATGAACGAGACGAGGCTCGTGTCGTTGGCGTCGAGCCACTTGGAGAACTCGTTCAGTTGACGAAGGCCGGTGTCGAGCTCTCCGCTTCGAGAGTTAACGGCCCGCAACGCGACGAGCCCCCGATCGATCGCGCGCCGCGCGTCGGGCTCCTGGCCCGAGAAACCTTGAGCGAGGGCCCGCAGCACCTGAGCCAGGTCGCCGGTCGGCACGGCCCCCAAGAGGTTGTGACCGAGTTGGAGCTCCTTCTCGAGCTCGAGAGGTTCCGTCGTCAAGGCGTCGGGGATAACGCTCCCGGCGGCCAGGGTCGGGACGTCGCCGGGGTTCTTCGGAGGGATCAATTCGACCCACTTCTGTCCGAACACGGTCTTCGATCGGATCTCTGCCCGCGTCGAGTCCGGGAGCCCAAGCCCTTTGTCGATGCGCATGTCCACGACGGCGTCGCCGTCGGAGTTCAGACGTAGCGCGGCGATGCTCCCGACGAGGACGCCTTTGATCTTGACGTCTCCCCCGACAGGAAGCTGTTGACCCACGCCGGGGGCTGAGAACACCGCGGAGATGGGGACTCCGGAGCGGAAGCCGCCCTTCAAGAAGAACCACGTGGCCCCCACGGACGCGGCGAACAGCGCCAGAGCGACGGCTCCGATCGCAGCGTTACGGATGCGACGTCGGTCTAGCGGCGGTCGTTCCGTCACGGTTGTTCCAGCGGCTGGGCCGGTCGCGGTATCCCCCCCTCTTGCGACTCCCGACGAACGTTAACTGCACGGCTGGGAAAGGGCGCCCCAAAGGGACGCCCTTTCCGGCTCGGGAATCTGGTGTGGAGCTAGATGCCGAGAACGATGAAGTTGCAGGCCGTGCCGTCTACACCCGTGAACTTCAGGGGAACCGTCGTGCTGAGACCGGTACCCAATGTGATCGCAAGGTTCGGGTTGTTCGCGTCGGTCTTGAAGTTCGACACCGGAAGCTGGCCCTGCCCGATCGCGTCGGACGTGATCTGAACCGTTCCCGTGCCCGTCATGATCAACGCGGTTACGACCTTGCCGCCCGGTACGGTCACCGTGTTCGGTAGAGGACCTTGTGCGGGATCGGTCGAGGCAGTGCAGTCGCCAACACCGAGTACGCCGCCGCCACCGGGATAGTTTCTCGTTGCGACCGCGCCGTCCGAGCCGGGAGCCTGGAACAGGCCCATCGCCGGAATGGCTTTTGACTCGATCGTTGCGCCAGAGCTATCTACGATCTTCGCCGTCGCCGAGCCTCCCGCAAGCTTTACTTTCTGTACGGCAGCCTGGACTACAGGGGCGGCCAGGATGAACACAGCGAACGCGATCGCGATCGCTGTTAGAAGGGTCCGGCGCTTGTCTCGGCCGGTCGATCCATCCAGATCCACTGGATCACTTCCTCTCCTCTTGCGGGTGTTTTCTCACCCGGTATAAGAACGGTCCCCCTCACGGTATGCCTGCCCGCCCTGGGTGGCTAGGTGGTTGGTCTATGAATGTGACGTTTTCGCACAGTGGCCGACGTCGTTTTGCCGCCCTCCCGTCCGCCCTCCCCGCTATGTTTTGTCGTTACGCCTCGATTCCGTAAGGGAGCGGGACATCTCGCTACGCCACGTTGCGATCGCGCCGTGATCGCCGGACAACAGGACGTCGGGCACCCGATGGCCGCGGAATTCCGCCGGGCGCGTGTACTGGGGGAACTCGAGATCGCCCCCCGCATGAGACTCGACCGCCAGAGATTCGGGATTGCCGAGCACCCCCGGCAGGAGCCGTGACACGGCTTCGATGACTACCAGGGCTGCAAGCTCGCCGCCTGCCAGTACGAAGTCGCCGATCGATATCTCTTCGTCGGCGAGATGATCGGCGACCCGTTGATCGACCCCCTCGTAACGGCCACAGATGAGCACGAGATGCTGAAGACCGGCGAGTCGCTCGACGGTCTTCTGTTCGAGGCGGCGACCTGCCGCCGACATGAGAACGCGATGCGAGTCGCCCGTTGCGACGCTTTCGACCGCGGCAAAGATCGGCTCGGGTCTCATGACCATCCCCGCGCCGCCGCCGTAGGGCTGATCGTCGACAGACAGGTGCGGGCCGATCCCGAAGGAACGGAGGTCCACCATCCCAACCTCTAGGAGCCCGGTCTCAACCGCTTTTCCGAGAAGACTCGTCGACAGTGGAGCCTCGAACAGTTGTGGGAACAGCGTGATGACGTCGATCCTCATCGCATCAATCGAGAAGTCCGTCGGGCGGGTGAAGGGTGACGGTCCGCTCATCTCTGTCTACGTCGCCGACTATCTCCGACACCAATGGGACCAGACGGGGCCCGGCCGGTGTGTCGAGCGCCAGCAGATCTTGGGCCGCGCCGGGAACGACCTCGGTCACGGTTCCAAGCGCAGATCCATCCGACGCGACGGCAGTCATACCGATCAACTCGTGGTGCCAGAACTCACCTTCTTCGAGCGATCGCAAGTCCGACGGGGACACGAACAGGGGGCCGCGCAGTATCTCCGCGTTGTCGCGGCCGTCGATGCCGAGAAACTTCACCAGCAGGCGCTCTCCGTGCGAGCGAGACGATTCGACCGTCAGGATCGTGCCATCCGCGCGCTGCAAGGTTGAGCCTTCGTCGAAGCGGTGTGGGTCGTCCGATATACGGACGACATGAACCTCGCCTGCGATCCCGTGTGGCTTGCCGACTTGCCCCGCCAGGAGACGCGGCGGGTGAGCGTCTCTAGTCAGTCGACGACCTCGACCATCGCGCGGATGCCATCTTGCTGGCCACCGACGCGGGCGAGGACCCGGAGAGCTCTGATGATGCGCCCACGTTTGCCGATCATCTTTCCGACGTCGTCGGGGTGAACGGAGAGTTCGTAGACGATGGTGTCCTGCTCACCCTCGACCTCTTCGATCGTGACCTCATCGGGATAATCGACGAGCCACGGGATGACGAACTCGAGGAACTCGCGGGCCACGTCTATCCCTCGGCTGGAGCCGAGTCCTGCGCGTCGGCAGATGCTTCAGCGTCGACGTCGTCCGGTGCCTCGGCTTCGACCGACGCGGCGACGGTGGCCTTCACGGGACGGCGGGGCGCGGGGGTCGCGTCTTGGGATCCCGCGAGAGGCTGAGGGGGAGCTTCGCCTGTGAACTCCGACCAGGCCCCCGAGATGCGCAAGAGGTTGCGAACCTGGTTGGACGGTTGGGCTCCCTGGCGCAGCCAGTAGACGGCGCGGTCGCCGTCGATGGAGATCACTGACGGGTCGTGGAGCGGCTGGTAATGGCCGATGGCCTCGATGATGCGACCGTCGCGGGGGCTTCGGGCATCGGCGACGACCACCCGATACGCGGGCTGCTTCCTTTTGCCGACGCGCATCAACCTGATCTTGACCATGTAACTGGATCTCCTAGCTGGTACCGCCGCTCGGTTCGGCCGGCGGCTCGGGTAAACGATGTTAGCAGGTCACAGGCCCATCCCGGGGGGCAGCTTCATGCTCGCGGGAAGGCGCATCTTCTTGCCCTTGGTCATGGCGCGCATCATCTTCCGGACCTGGTCGAACTGCTTGATCAGCGCGTTCACGTCTTGAACCGACGTCCCCGACCCCCCGGCTATACGGCGCTTTCGACTTCCGTTGATCACCGATGGATCGTTTCGTTCCCGGGCTGTCATCGAGCGCATGATGGCTTCGACCCGCGGAAGCTGTGAGTCGATCTCGTCTGACGTCGGAAGCTTCGCCATGCCCGGAAGCATCCCCATCACCTGGCTGAGAGGGCCCATCTTCTTCACCGCCTGTAGCTGATCGAGGAAATCTTCGAACGTGAAGTCGGCGCGACGAAGCTTCGCCTCCATCTTCTTGGCCTCGTCCTCGTCGAAGGCCACCTCTGCCTTCTCGATCAGGGTCAATACGTCGCCCATCCCCATGATCCGCGACGCGATGCGGTCCGGATAGAACGGCTCGAGATCGCCGAGCTTCTCGCCCACACCGGCGAACTTGATCGGACGCTGCACCACGAATGCCATCGACAATGCCGCTCCCCCGCGAGCGTCGCCGTCGAGTTTGGTGAGGATGATCCCCGAGACATCGACATGCTCGCGGAAGGCTTCGGCGACGTTCACCGCGTCCTGCCCGGTCATCGCATCGCAGACCAGCAAAGTCTCATTGGGACCGATCGCCTTCGCCACGTCCCCAAGCTCTTTCATCAGCTCGGCGTCGACATTCATCCGACCCGCCGTGTCGACGATGACGTCCGTGGCACCCATGTCGGAGGCATGCTTCAAAGACCGCTTCGCGACCTTCGGGGCCTTGCCGCCGTCCTCTGCGTAGACGGGAACGCCGGTTTGCTCGCCGAGTAGCTGCAACTGTCTGACGGCGGCGGGTCGCTGGAGGTCGCACGCGACCAACAGCGGCTTCCGTCCTTGTGTTTTGAGCAGTCGCGCCAGCTTTGCGGCCGCGGTCGTCTTGCCGGACCCTTGCAGACCCGCGATCAGGATCACGCGCGGCGGGCGATCTACCGTCACCAAACCGGCGGCTTCTCCGCCGAGAACGTCGATCAGGGCCGCGTGCACGATCTTGATCACCTGCTGCGCGGGGGTAAGGCTCTTGTGGACCTCGGCCCCCGCGGCGCGCTCGCGGACGTCCTGCACGAATGCCTTTACGACCTTCAGAGAAACGTCGGCCTCGAGCAACGCGAGGCGTATCTCGCGCAGAACCTCGTCGACCTGCTTGTCCGACAGACGGCCGCGTTCTCGCAGCCTGTGGAAGATGTCGTCGAGTCTTCCGGTCAAGTTGTCGAACATCACGCGGCCTTCATGTAACGCGCCAGTCCGGCTTCTAGATCGACCGGCTCGATGCCCAAGGCTCGCACCGCGCGCAGGTCTACCAGTCCGTCTTGCGTCGCGAACTCGATGCCTTGGGGCGTCATCGGGGGCCGGGGCAACAATCGAAGCGGTGCGGTTGCCATTTTGGCAAGGCTCGACGGCACCGGGACGATCAGACGCTTGATGCCCATGACTTTGAGGAGGGCCCTGATGACCTGGTTCATCGACATGACCGTCGGGCCTCCGATCTCGTAGAGGGCACCCCACGCGCCATCGGTTTCGAAGATGCGGGCCGTCGCGGCGGCGATGTCGTCTACCCACACGGGCTGGATCACCTGGCGGCCGGCTCCCAGCCGCGGCACGACCGGTGAGTACCGCGCGATCGCCGC
>JAXDJM010000115.1:0-2719 GCA_034665605.1 Actinomycetota bacterium
CGATCGTCCCGGTGGCGATCGCGGCCCGTCTTACCGGGCCGGGCAGTGTGAGCCGCGCCCCGGCGGGCGCGATCGACCCGCCTTAGCGTCCGATCAGACGACCGAGGATCTCGGCTCTCTTCGCGGGTTTTCCCGAACGGCGCTCGGCGCGATCCGCGCTCCCCATCGCTTTCAGTGCGAGGTTGATGCCGAGCCAGCGCAACGGCTCGAGCTCCCAGCGACGGGAAGTGTGGTGCGCCCACGGGAGCCGGGTGAGCTCCGTGTCGCGCTCGAGTATCAGATCGGCAAGGGTGCGGCCGGCGAGGTTGGTCGTCGACACGCCGTCGCCGACATACCCCTGTGCCCATGCAGTTTTTTCGCCGCGATCGATGCCCACCGACGTGAACCAGTCGCGCGGCACGCCCAGGGGCCCTCCCCATCGATGCGTGATGCGCGCGCCGGCGACCGGTGGAAACAGCTCGACCAAGACCCGCTCGAGCTCGGAAAACACTTGCGGGTTGCGGTCGAACCCGTCGTCGACACGGGAGCCGAAGTGATACGGCGCTCCACGCCCACCGATCGCGATGCGATCGTCGGCGGTCCGCTGTGCGTAGATCAACAGGTGTCGCCCATCCGTGATGGTCTCGCGTCCGGACCATCCGATCGCATCCCAAGTGGACTTCGACAGCGGCTCGGTCGCGATCATCAACGAGTACAGCGGCGCGAGCGTCCTGCGGTAGCGCGGCAGCCGGGGCGTGTAACCCTCGGTCGCCCGCACGACCAACTTGGCACTGACGTGCCCGCGATCGGTCGTCACGGTCCCCGGTCCGATCGCCCGAGCCATTGTCTTCTCATAGATTGTCGCTCCGCGCGCTTCGACGGCGCGAGCCAACCCACGCACGAGCCGGGCCGGATCGATCGCCGCGCAGTGGGGCGTGAACGCGGCCCCCGTAACGCCGGCCACGTTCAATCGCTCGCGCACTTGAGCTTGGTCGAGCCACCGGTAGTCGGCGTCTGTTAGGCCCCACCGTGGCGCGTCATCGACCTCGGCTCGGATGCGCTCCTCGTGCGCGGGCGAGGTGACCAGCGTGAGCGTTCCGGCGCGTCGCCATGCCGCGTCGATGTTTTCGCTCGACAACACTTTTTCGAACTCGTCGAGCGTGTCGATCATCGCTCTCTGCATCGCTATCGCGGCGTCGGGTCCGTAGATCTTGGCGACCTTGTCGTTTCCGGGCGCGAACAGGGCGGAGCACCATCCCCCGTTCCGCCCCGAGGCTCCGAAACCCGCGACCTCTTGCTCGACGATCGCGATCTTTAGGTCCGGGTCGGCCTGCAATAAGTAGTAAGCCGTCCACAAGCCCGTGTAGCCGGCCCCGACTATGGCGATATCGACCGCTACGTCATGGTCAAGAGAGGGCCGCGGAGTGATGTCTTCATCGAGGCCGTCAAACCACAGGCTCACGCTGCGGTAATCCTTCACGGATCGAAGCTAACAGCCGTAGTCGCGCACACTTTCGCCATCTAGGATGACCTCATGGCCACAAAACTCGATGCACTCGCAACCCAACTGACAGAGACCGAGATCGGGCGCTACGAAGAACGAACCAAGAGATCGCGCGCGATGTTCGACAGAGCCTCAAAAGTCATGCCGTTCGGTGTGGCGTCGTCGTTCCAGGCGGGCGATCCCTATCCGATCTACATCAAGTCGGGTCAAGGGAGCCGCGTCACCGACGTCGACGGCAACGAGTACATCGACTACCACAACGGGTTCGGCGCGATGGTCGTCGGTCACTCGCACCCGAAGATCCGGGCCGCGATCGAGAAAGCGGCCGCGGCCGGGACGCACTTCGCCGCAACGACCGAAGACGGCGTCAAGCTCGCCGAGGAGATCACGCGCAGATTCGGGCTCGACAAGGTGCGCTTCACCAACTCCGGCACCGAAGCCACGATGGACGCGGTGCGGCTCGGGCGCGCTGCATCGGGCAAAGACATCCTGTTGAAGATCGAAGGCTCGTACCACGGCCACCACGACGCGGTCATGTACTCGGTCGTTCCGACCATGGATTCGAGTGGGCCGACCGAACGACCGTGGACGGTTCCGTTCAGCCGCGGCATCCCCGCCGAGACTGCGAACTCCACGAAGGTCGTTCCTTTCAACGACATCGCCGCTCTCGAGCAAACGCTCGACGAACACGACCAGATCGGCACGCTGATCATGGAGCCGATCATGATGAACATCGGCATCGTGCTGCCGCAGCCGGGTTATCTGCAGGCCGTGCGAGACATCTGCACGCGCCGCGGCGTCGTGCTCATCTTCGACGAGGTAAAGACGGGCGTGACTATCGCCGCCGGTGGAGCAACCGAGTACTACGGCGTGCAGCCCGACCTCGTGTGTCTCGCAAAAGCGATCGGCGGCGGCACTCCGATCGGGGCGTTCGGGGGCAAGGCCGAGATCATGGACGAGATCGAGAACGGGGTGGCCGCGCTCGGAACCTTCAACGGCAACCCTCTGTCGATGGCTGCCGCGCTCGCGACCCTGACCGAGGTTCTGACACCCGACGCGTACAACAATCTGCGCAAGCTCGGCACGCGCCTGGCTTCGGGCTCCGCGAAAGTGCTCGAGGACGCAGGCATCCCTGCGGTTGCAACCGACCTCGGCTCCAAGGGATCGATCACCTTCAGGGACAAGCCGGTTGAGCGCTACCGCGACTTCCAAGACGTCGACGACTCACTGTTCGAT
>JAXDJM010000116.1:0-6701 GCA_034665605.1 Actinomycetota bacterium
TTCTTCAACCATGTTGCGGGCCTCACGCCGGGCGACCAAGAGGGCGCCGATCAATGTCCAGATCGTGCCGTCGATGATCGAGTTTCCGGTGAATGTATTGGTGAGTCCTTGTATGACGGTGGCGACGAGTGCTGCGCAGATACCCGCCGTCCACGCAAGTTCTCGCGATCGCCCGGTTTTCCGCATCGCTCGCAATGCAGTGCGGCCTGCGACCGCAAGCGCGGCGATGAGAGCGATCAAAAACGCAACACCGGGCAGCCCCATCTCTGCGGACGTATTCAAGAAGATGTTGTGAGCGTGGGGAGCGAATGCGGTGAAGGCGAGAGAGGTCGACCGTCGGCTCGCAACAGCGAAGTTACCCGGTCCCACTCCGGTCCATGGATCGTTTCTCGTTTCCCTGATCGCTTCACGCCAGATCGCGAGACGATCGTCGTAAGGCTGAGGCTGATTCAACGTCGTGAGCGAGTGGAAACGCTCTCCGATCACGCGTACGTCCGGGTGCGAGGGAGCGAATGCACCGACCAAGAACGCCATCACCATTATCGGGATGGCGAGCACGGCGATCGTTCGTCGGGCACTTCTAAGCGACACGATCAAGAAGAGCACGCCGGGTATCGCGGCAAGCCACGCCCCGCGCGACAGCGACAGGGTCAAGCCCGTCACCAGTACTCCAAGCGCCCCACAGAACGCGAGCCGTGCCCATCTGGTCTTGGCGCCCAGAGCCATGCCGGCGGTGAGCAACGCGGTCATCGCGCAGAAATCGCCCAACTGATTTGGCTCTTGGAAGAGTCCCGCGGCGCGTCCGCTTACGACGGCACCGTTGTAGAAGGACGTCAGTTGGTGGATGCTCGATAACGCTTGAAGTGTTATCCCGGTCGACACCACCACGAGTGCCGTGAGGATGATCCGCAGATCTCGTGCCGACTTGAACGCCGCCAGCACGAGACACGAAAGCACCAGGTCGTCGATCAGGTAACCGAGCTGTTTGATGGCCAGCGTCTTGTCTGCCGCGGACGGCGTAGCAATGATGGCCCACGCGATCATGCCGACCGCCCACGCGAGCGGAGCCGACCACGACAGTGGTGCAACGCCGGTGCCGATCCGCCGCAGCGCAACGATGACCGCGACCCCCAAAACGGCCGCGTCGGTCGCTTGCAGGTTGAAGACTCCGAGTTGGATCCCGGCGAACCCCGCGGGGAACGACAAAAAGATGCACACGATCCCGATGCGTGGGTCGACGACGATGGCGGCCGTGACGAGCGGGCCGAGGACGAGAGCCAGCAAGACGATGGGCGCGGCCCCCCCGGCCTTCGCAGCGACTGCGGTGAGCAGGACTCCGGTCGCTCCGGCCGCCGCCGCCAGCGCGATGTAACCGATGAGGGCAAGCCAGCGAGGGGGATCCCCGTGCGAGAGGCCGGGACGCGTAACGAACGATCGAGTCGACGACTCCTCGACGACGCTCACGCTAGATCAGTTGCTCCATGCTCGTAGGTACTCCTTCTTCATCTCTTCGATCCACCGTGCGGTAGTGAATCTCGCCGCCACGCGATCCCGTCCGCACTCCGTCAGGCGCGTGGCCAGCTCCGTATCTTCCGCTACCGACCCGAGGGCCGTCGCCAGACCTTGGATGCTGCCTTCATCTGCCAGGACGCCGCAGGGCCCCAGAACTTCGGGCAGCGCGCCGGAGTGGAACGCGACCACGGGCGTTCCGGCATCGAGCATCTCGAGGGCGACGAGCGAGAACCCCTCACGCCCGCCGCGCCGTACCGCGACCGTCGGTATCACCCCAACGTCGAAGGCGGCGATCAAGCTCCGCACGTCGTCTCTTTCGCCGAAGATCTTTACGCGTGTTCCCAGCGCGTGCTCGCGCGCGGTTCTCTCGAGCTTTTCCTGCATCTCGGGGTGATGCCGATCGACACTTCCGACGATCGCGACGTGGGTGGTCGGCACTTGCTCGCGTAATAAGGCCGCGGCGCGGACGAGCTGGTCGAAACCCTTCGCGGGATCGAGCCGGCCGACGGACCCCACCACGAAGGAATCCGGAGGCCATCCGGTCTCGGCCAGGAGGGCGTGTCGTGCTGCGTGCCGGTCGATATCGACATGGTCGATACCGGTGTGAACGAACGTGGCCTTGCGCGTGGCCGGACCGCGGAGTTTCTCGATGACGGCTTCACTGACGCCGACGATCCTGTCGACGGATGCTCCCACTACACCGGCGAAGAGCCCCTCGAAACTGAAGTCGTGCTTGACCCACACGACGCGGATCCCGGTACCCGCCGTTGCGAGCGTGCACGCGAACGCGGCCTTGATGCCGTTCGCGTGGACGAGCGATGCAGATGTCGATCGCAGGTGACGACGCAGCTTCATCGGTTGCGTTAGCAACCCCGGGGGCCGAGCGGGGATGTCGATGACCGTCACTTTGTGACCGTCGGCGCGCAAGCGTCGAACCAGCGGTCCATCCTGCAGACACACGATGTCGTGGATCCATCCCTCCCCGATCTTCGAGATCAACCGGCGGAGGTAGCGCTCGGATCCTCCATCGGCCGCGTGAGAGGACACGAAAGTCACCGGGACGGAGCTCATAGCAACCTCTTCTGTGCCACGTAGAGGATCCGGCGTGCGCCGCGGAGCGGCAGGTAACGCATCAGCGGTTCGTAGAGATCGCGCCGTTTCAACTCGAGCCCGAGCCTGGACGGACGGTTCCCCACATCTTGTCGTGGGAGATCGAGTGGATCGTTCCACGACCCCCGACCCGACGTGCGACACGCGGCAACGAATCCCAAATCTCTGCACAGCGCGACCGTCTCTTTGGTTGCATTCCCGAATGGATACGCAAGGGTGTTGATCGGGCTTTCGATGATCTCCGCGAGAATCTCTCTGCTCGTCTTTAGCTCCCAGGTCGCCTCGGTTGGATCTGCCGTGCTCAGATCGCGGTGCGTCACGGTGTGGGATCCGATCTCGACACCTTCTGCATGGAGGATGCGTAGCTCGTCCCGAGTCAGGATGGGCCGGTTCGGAGCGTCCGGGTGCACCTTGCCGAGCCATCCCGTTACGGGGAAGACGGTGGCGACCGCTTCGGTCGCGTGAAGGATCGGGACCAACTCGTACAGGTTGTTCCGGTACCCGTCGTCGAAAGTGAGTGCCACGCGACCGTGCCCTCCGTCGCGAGCGACGGCACGTGCCATGTCCGAGAACCTCACGAACTCGTAACCCCAATCGTTCAGACGTTCGACCAGCCACCGCAAAGTCGACGGTGCTACGAACAGCCTTTGTGGGTCGTACCGCACGGGGATGTATTCGATCCCGTGCAACGCGATGATGAGAGGGTCGAGCCGCCTATCTGTCATCTGATGCATAGTTGCACGACGTGAGGCTCCAGGTATTTGGCGATCCGCAGACGCTCGACCGACTCCGGGTCGAATGGGATTCTCTTGCGAGCCGGAGCGGCGTGCCGTACTGCTCACCCGTGTGGATGCTGTCGTGGTGGCGCCAAGTAGCAGACCCGACCGCGCAGCCACGTTTCATGGCGGGTTTCGATAACGCCGATCGACTCGTGGGTTTGGCGCCGTTCTTTGCGCAACGCAACGGCGCGGGGTTGTGGACTTATCGGATCCTCGGCGCACCCACTTCTCCCCGAACCGAGCCGCTCGCCGACCCCGAGCACCAAGAGGAGTTCGTCTCTCAGGTCGCCGACAAACTGGCTACTCTTCGGCCCTTTCCCGCTCTCGTCCGACTCGAAGGCATCGTGGCCGGCTCGGTGTGGGCTCGTGGCTTGCGCGCGGGCTGGCCGTCCGCACAACGACCGGTTCTCGAGCGCGTTCGTTCGATGGAGGCTCCGACCGTCACGATCACCGGCACGTACGACGAGTGGTTCGCTGCCCGCACGCGCAACTTTCGTCAACAGATGCGGCGCACGCAACGACAGCTTGCCGACCGTGGAGCGGTTGTCGAGCGCGCGCGCAGCTCCGACGACATCCGTCGTGCTATCGCCGAGCTTCGCCGGTTGCACGAAGGACGCTGGCAGGGTCGCGGGGGCTCATCGGTCATGACTTCCAGCGTCGAGCGGATGCTGCAGGACATCGCGAACTCGAGTGACGGCACCGGGCGCCACGAGCTGCGACTGTGGACCATCCGCGTCGACGACCGGATCATCAGCTCTCAACTGTTCTTGTCGTTAGGCGGAGAGGTTGCGTACTGGCTGGGCGGTTTCGACGACGAGTGGGGCCCCTTCCGTCCGTCGATCATCACCATCCTGAGAGCGATCGAAGAAGCGTTTTACAACGGTGACAGGCGCGTCGATCTCGGTGGCGGGAGCCAGCCGTACAAGATGCGGTTCGCCGACGGCGAGGATGTCCTGGAATGGTGGGCCCTCGTTCCTCCCGGCCCGACGGCCGGCCCGGCCAGGGCAACACTGGCTGCGGCCAAGGCCCGAGTAGCGCTGGTCGATAAGTTGCCGCCGGACGTGAAGCGCTTCTTGAAGCGCGTTGTCCGCCGCTGATCATCTCCCTCGGCGCTTGAGCCCGAGCATCTTCAGGGCGAGACGGCGCGCTCCGTGGCGAGGGGGACCGGGGAGCCTCGGAGCCGCAAGCGGCCTCCAGGGGCCGGGCAACCAGCCGAACGCGACCCGGTATCCGGCCGTCTGGGCCGCCGCGACCACCCGATCGTCGTAGAGGCCGTACGGATAGGCAAGCGTCGGGCACTCCCGGCCCGAGACGTCTTCGACGAGCTCTTTCGACTTAGAAAGCTCGTAAGCAAGACGGGCGTCGTCGAGCTTTCTCAGGTCGGGGTGTGTCATCGAGTGTGAGCCGAGGTCGATCCCGGCAGAGGCCAGGTCGCGCGTCTCGTCCTTCGTAAGCAATCGGCCGGCCGGGCCCGCGACGTCGGGATGGTGACCGCCCCACCAGCCTGGGCACACGAAGAAGGTCGCGGCGATCCCTCGATCCGACAGTTGCGCCGCCGTTTCTAAGGCGTCGGCCCAGCCATCGTCGAACGTGACGACGGCAGTCCTGAGAGCAGGCTTGCCGCGCGCGGCGAGATCGCTTGCGCTTTCGAAGCGATATCCGCGTTTGGCGAGCCATCCGAGCTGAGCGCGAAGGTTGTCCGGCGAAACGACAAGTCGCGAAGGATCTTCTTCCATCGTCACGTGACCCACGCCGTGATAGGCGAGCGTGACCGGACGGCTCCATGGCGAGATCACGTCGAGCTCATTTCGGT
Source organism: Actinomycetota bacterium (assembly GCA_034665605.1). Classification (GTDB taxonomy): domain Bacteria; phylum Actinomycetota; class CADDZG01; order CADDZG01; family WHSQ01; genus JALZGD01. The sequence goes on from JAXDJM010000116.1 coordinate 5,215, forward strand.
CCGCTTTCTCTGGTAACGCGCAACTACACTCCACGAACAATGGCCAGAAGCGACGAACCCGACAAGCGCGACCCTCTGGTGTCGGCCGTCGTACTGGCGTTCAATCGCAAAGAGGCAATGAAGATAGTGCTCGATCATCTCTCGGACCTGCCGGTCGACGAGATCGTCGTGGTCGACAACGGTACGGACGGGACGTCCGGCGAGCTCGCACAGCTTTACCCCGATGTTCGAGTCCTTCACAGTGGACAAAACCTTGGCATAGCCGGACGCAATAGGGGAGCAGATCTTTGTCGGGGCCGCTACCTGCTGATGCTCGATGACGACTCATATCCGCTACCCGGCGCCGTCGATCGCATGGTCGAGGTCCTCGAGTCGCAACCTCGCGTCGGTGTCGTGGGCGGGTTCGTACGAGACGTCGATCGACAGGGCGCCGTGATCCGGGCGACCGAGCTCGGGACGTTCGACTGGTTCCTCAGAGGCGGGCGATCTGCCGACGACACCGGAACGATCCCCTCGTTCTTCTTTCCCGAGGGGGCCGCCCTGGTCCGCCGCGATGCTTTCACCGAGGTCGGTGGGTTCTTCGAGCCCTATTTCACGACCTTGTCGGAGCTCGATCTCGCGACCCGTCTGATCGCAGCGGGCTGGGACGTCCGCTACGACCCCGACGCCCCGTTCGACCATATGAAGGCGCCCGCGGGCCGGGACACGGGCATAACCCTTCGATACCGCATCCGGAACGAGATCTGGTACTTCTGGCTCCGCTACCCGGGGTGGGCCGGGGCGTGGCGGACCGCCTACTTCCTCTGTTTCGGGCTCGTTGAGTGTGCCTACCGGCGAGCGCTCGGGGCGTGGGGCGGCGGGATCGCCGATGCGTGGCGGCAGCGGAGGCGGATCCGTGGCATGCGGCGCCCCCTTCCGGCCCGTCTGGTGGGCCGGGCGGAGCTCGATCGCCGCGCCCTCCACAGGCGTCTCTTGTTCGGTCAGCTTCACAGGCGCACGTCACGCGGAGCGAGAGGTTGACTACGCGGCGTGGCCCTGGAAGAATATGGTTCCAAGGGCTGGCCTACGCCCGATCCAAGATGAGCGCATGGGCCACCCGAAGAGGTTCGCGTACGGCTCCGCACAGGGCGGAACGGCGCACCTCTCCGCCCCCACCACCGGAGGCGGGGCATCCGACGGGGAGCTCCACCGTGCTGACCGGGACCGCCGACGACATCGGGATGGCAAGCGTCTTCAAGCTGTTGTCCACCGCTCGTCGGACGGGCAGGCTGGAGGTCGTGCGACCTGCAGGATCGGCGACGGTGTTCTTCGACCGCGGCAGGATCTATCACGCTCATTCCGACTTGATCACGATCCCGCTCGGGGAGCGATTGGTCGAGATGGGGGCATTGGGGGCCGAAGAGCTGCGCCGGGCGAAGGATCGTTCGGCGACGACCGGCCGAGCCCTCGAGGAGGTCCTGCAGACCGGCTCCGGCGTGGACAAACAC
>JAXDJM010000117.1:0-22245 GCA_034665605.1 Actinomycetota bacterium
CCCATAACGGGTGGCCGCGGTACCACATGTAGAACCCTCCAACAGCAGCCGCAACCACGAGAAGATCCCAGTTGTGGAACGAGTACAGGACGATGGCCGGAGCCGCGGCCCACATCAACGCGCGCGGCCCTCGCATCCGAGCGAGCATGAATGCAACGAGGAGCGCGAACGGCGCAAGGAACAACGCGCTCACCTGAAGGTAGCGATTCGCGTCGTGCGCGAATCGTCCGGTGAACCACATGAACACGCCGGTAAGGACGGGGTATTCGATCGCGCCGTTGACAGGTTGGTTCGTCTGATCCAGCGACCCGTGGATGTAGGGAAAGATTCCCTGCTGGATCCCGCGGCCCCCGTATAGGGGCTGGATGTCGTTGTAGCAGAGGCTCGACATCTGGTGGCCGTTCGCCCACGGCTGCAAGCACTGGCCTTTGAGCAGCCATCCACCAACCACCGCCACCATGCAAACCAGCACGACGATCATCACGTGTTGCTGCGTACCGGCCCAGGGCCGCTCCTCGGTTGTCGGTTCGGTCGTCACGGCTCGCCTTTACGTCGCTTGGCGGTCGGCGTGGGGATCACATTCGGAGGCGAGGATGCCGGTGCCGGCGTCTGCGACGGGGTGGGGTGGGGTGACGGAGGCGGAGCAATCGTTGGTCCGGGCGTGACGGTCTTCCCCGGGTGCGGGCTCTGCGACGGCGCCACTGGTGGCGCGACCGAATTGATCACCTTGGTCGGCTGAGAGGTCGGCAATGGGAACGGAACTATAGGCATCGTTGCAGCCACGGTGCTCATGTACTTTGCCCATATCTGTGCTGGGAACAGTCCACCGACGACCGTTTGCCCGTGAACGGGGCGACACAGGGACGTGTCCGAGCAGTACTGCATCTGCGGGATGAAATCGTCGCCGGTTCCCATCTTTTTGTCGGCGCCGGCCTCGATCGGATACCCCATCCACACCACCGTGGTCAGTTGAGGGATGTATCCGGCGAACCACGCGTTCTGGTGGTTCTGGGTGGTCCCGGTCTTGCCTGCAACGGGTCGCCCGATGTTCGCGGCGGTTGCCGTTCCCCCCTGGACCACATGAGTGAGCGTCTGCGAGAGAACCTCGGTCGAGTTCGCGTCGGCGGCTTGAGAGATCGACGGCTTGACCTCGTCCTTGCAGTCGAACTTCACGGAAACGAACGCTTTCACACAATCGCCGTCCGAGTTCTTTATGTACGCGATCGGAGTCACCGGTGGAAGTTTCCCCTGCGCGTCGAAGCCCGAATACGCCCGCGCCATCTCCATCGGCGTCACGTCCAGAGAACCGAGTGCCAGCGAGCAATAAGGAGTGACTTCGCGCTCGGCAGCGGTTCCTTTCCTGTCGAAGCCGAACTTCGCGATGGTCGCTGCAACTTTGTCCGGCCCCAGCTGCGCGATCAATTGAGCAAACACGGTGTTGACCGAGTTCGTCGTTGCCTCGTCCAGCGTGATAGTTCCGTATTGCTCGCCGGCAAAATTGTTGACCACATACGGCGGACTGCACGCAGGATCGGTGATGGTGACCGGGCTTCGTCCCGAGAAGCGCGACTGCGTCGAGATGCCTTGTTCGATCGCGGTCAGCAGTGTGAACGGCTTGAAAGCGGACCCCGCCTGCCTGCCCGGATAGTCACTCGCATAGTCGAAGCCGCGCGCGGCCTTTACCGAGTCGAAGTACCGTCCCCCGACGAACGCTCGCACCTCGCCCGTGGGGGTCATGGAAACGAGGGCAGCTTGAGGGTCGGTCTTCTCCGGCAGCGTCGACGACACCGCATCCTCGGCCGCGTGTTGCATGGTGAGATCGAGAGTCGTGTAGATCTTCAAACCGCACGTGTAGAGACAGCTGCCGTACTCGGGGTAAAGGAAATCTTTGCGGAGCCACTCCATGAAGTACGCGGCCTCTTGATGCCGAGCTAACTCGCTCGATGCCTTGGCGGCTTTGATCGGCCCATGCTCGGCTTTGTCTGCCCGAGCGCGCGAGATGTAGCCCTGCTGGACCATCAACTCCAGGACGTGGTCGCGGCGGATCCGCGCACCTTTCGGGTTGTCGTCGGGCTGGTAGGACTCGGGGGCCGGGATGATTCCCGCAAGGAACGCCGCCTGTGTCAGCGACAACTTCGACGCGTGCTCGTTGAAGTACGTGCGTGCCGCCGCTTCGATGCCGTAGGCGCCCCGGCCGAAATAGATCGTGTTCAGGTAGAAGCCGAGGATCTGCTCTTTGGAGTAGCGATGTTCCAGCTTTATCGCGAGGATCGCTTCTTTGATCTTGCGGAGGAGTGTCCGTTCCGGGTCCTGGAGGATCGCGTTCTTGACATACTGCTGGGCGATCGTCGAGCCACCCTGTTGTACCTGCCCATGGGTCAGGTCCGCCCACGCGGCACGGATTATCCCTTTGAGATCGATACCGCCGTGGTTGAAGTAGTTCCTGTCCTCCGACGCGATGACTCCCTCGGCCACGTAATGGGGAAGCTTCGTGGTGTCGATGAGGAAGCGGCGCTCGGCGTTCGAGTAGGTCCCGATGAGGTGGCCGTTCCGATCGAACACCTCGGCCGAAGCGTCCGGATGGATGTCTTTCGGAAGAGGTATCGATGCGAACGCGTACGTGACGACGAGGATCGAGCCTGCGATCACGAAAACCCCAACCGGCAACAGCCAGCCATAACGGATGAGACGGCGTAGGCCGGGGCTGCGCCCATCGGTCCGCGAGCGTCGCCTCAGCATAGGACTCATTTCTGCCCCTCCGGAGGCTTCTACTCACCTCGGCTGAACGAGGCGTCCAGTTCCTGGTGCACAAGTGTACGTTTTCGGATGTGGAATCCCGCTATATCAAGTACGCGTGCGCGCTAGCGGCTTTAGCGATGGGAGGATTCGCCGTCTTCGCTTCGCTCGCAGGCGATCACGGAAGCCCGTCCTCACTAGTTCGGGTAACTGCAAACGAGCCACTGGCCGATGCGATAAGGCGGGTAGATCCATCATTCTCGTTCGTAGCCGACCACTATGACGGGACCTACTACTACACGATCGCCGTCGATCCGCTCGCGCGGGGTGAGCAGCACACTCTGATAGACGCAGCCGCTTATCGGTACGGTCACCCGGGATACGGATGGCTTGCGGCGTTATTGAGCCTCGGTCGCCCCAGGCTTGTTCCAATCGCCTTACTGATCGCAGGTTTCGTTGGGCTGGTGGTGGCAGCCGGCGTTGCCAGCGAGATATCGGCCGAGCTCGGTTGGTCGAGATGGGCCGGCCTGTATGTCGCATTCAACCCAGGCCTGATCTATGCGTTGATCGTCGACACGAGCGAAACGGTTGGCGCAGCATTAGCCGGGCTTTCGCTGTTGCTCTGGATGCGCGCAAAGGTGTGGTGGGCCGCGATTGCCCTAATCGGGTTGTGCTTCGTAAAGGAGCAATTCGTCCTATTCCCGATAGGGCTTGCGATCTGGGAGGCCGTCGAGTGGAGAAGAGGCAAACGGCGCACCGATCTCACCGCCCGTGCTCTCGCGTTGGCGGCAGGCCCAGTTCTCTTGGCAGTCTGGTTCGTCTATCTTCACGGGACCTTTCACCAGTGGCCCGTGCAGCAGAAACCACTCGGGACGAGCCTGTTCGAGTTACCCCCATTCGGCTACCTGCACGCGATCACCCTGGCCGTCTCGCAACATTTTTCTTCCGGCGACACGGCTCAGTTGGGCGCAGCGGCAGTGCCACTGATCGTCCTGACAGGCGGAGCCATGGCCGTGGGGATAGCGCGCGCGGTACGGCTGACGAGTCCGCTGGACCCCGTGTTCATCCTTCTTGCCATCCTGGTCTTCTCGCTTACTTGGATCGAGCTGCTCTACCCGAAGGATCTGTTCAGGATCGTCTCGATCCAAGTGGCACTGTTGCCCGCCGCCATCGCCGGCGCCCGCGTCGCTTTACGCGGGCCGGGCGACGGCGAGAGCGCGAGCTCCGGCTGACCCGTCGGTTAGGTGCGACGGCACCAAGACTTCCCAGCCGACCAGCGCGTAACCGGTCCGAAGGAGAAGAGCATGCATCGTCTCTGGCGTGAACGAGAACCGTTGCGTTGGAAGCCACGCCGGAACTGCCATCCCCCGCTTGTACCCGTCGACCGGAAACGGGATCGAGAGCAGCAGGAGACCGTGTTTCGCGATGCGGCCCTTCAGCTTCATCAATGTCTCGACCGGGTCGGTCATCGCGCCTAGCTGATCAAGAAGTACCAGAGCATCGACGTCCTCTTGACTACCGGCCCCCTCGACGTCCATAGAGGTCGAGACCTCGACGTTGAATCTCTCACGCGCCAGCATGCCCGCTGCCGGCGACGGGTCGACTCCTCCGACGTCCCACCCCCGGCGACGCGCAACGTCGAGAAAGATCCCCGGGCCACATCCGATCTGAACGAGACGCTTACCCCCGACCGCATAGCCGTCGAGGTGACGAACGGCTGCTTCATAGAACTCTCGCTGTGATGTTTCCAGACCCGACATCACGGGATTGTTCCAGTCCCGTTCGACCGCGTCCACGTCGATCTGCCGGTCACTCGAGATCAGTCCGCAGCTCTTGCACTGAATGACCTGCTCGTGTGCGACGACTGCATGTTCCTGTCCGCCGCACAACGCGCATGTCGCTTCTGTAGTCCGGCCGTCCGCGAGCATGGGCGGCGCGGGCCGCGGAAGTGAAAACGCAACCGGATTATTTTTCCCGCGGCGACCTCGTTTCGAAGCTTGGCGCGCGCAGTAAAGAAGACCCCGTGTGACGTACTGCAGAGACCTCACGATCGAGATAGACGAGGATTCCTTCGTATAGCGCGTGGGGATCGGAACCTCGACCACACGCAATCCCGAGGTTACGGCGTCCACCATGCACTGCTCGTCGAACGAAAAGTCGTCCGCGTAAGCAAGGAATGGAAGCGAGAGTAAGCAGTTACGCGTGTACGCGCGCATCCCACTGTGCATCTCTGTGAAACGGGAACCAAGCATCCAGTTCTGAAGGATCGTGGTAACGCGGTTGCCCACGTAACGGTAGATGGGCATTCCGCCGCCGCGCGGGTCGCCGAGGCCCGCAAACCTCGATCCGAACGTCATGTCCGCATCTCCCGCCAAGATCGGAGCGATGAGTAGCGGCACGGCTTTTGGTTCGTACTGATAGTCCGGGTGAAGCATAACGATGACATCTGCGTCTTCGGCCAAGGCTTGGGTGTAGCAAGTCTTCTGATTACCTCCATAACCCCGGTTCTGCGGATGTACGAAGACCTTGATCCCGAGTGACCGAGCCAGCTCAACGGTGTTGTCGGGGCTTGCGTCGTCGACGAGGATCAACTCGTCCGCGACTCCCGGTGGGATGTCGGCAACGGTTTTTGCAAGTGTGAGGCCCGCGCGAAAGGCCGGCATCGTGATCACGACTTTCGGCATACATCTATCCCTTCGTGCGACGGCCTACAGCCTCGAACCCTTCCGAAACGTAGATACTAGGAGCCATGAAGGACCTCGCTTCAGGGATCGCCCGACACAAGTGAGAACCCTGGTCACGGGTGGTTACGGCTTTATCGGTTCGGAGTTCGTCAGAAGAGCTATCGCTCGCGGGGTTGATGTCGTAAACGCCGACGTGCGTACATACGCCGCGGACCCTAAACGTTGCGCAAGCACCGCCGACCGACTCCGCACATACGACGTCGACATCGCCGATAGGGCATTTATCGATCTCGTAAAGAGTGAACGCCCTTCCGTCCTCGTCCACTTTGCCGCTGAGTCTCACGTGACTCGTAGCGAGGGCAACGAATCCATCTTCTTCAGAACCAACGTTGAGGGGACCGAGCGGGTCCTCGAGGCGGCCGAGGCGGGCGGGGTCGAGCTCCTGGTGCACATATCGACGGATGAGGTGTACGGCCCTTGCCCCGGCGCTCCCTTCAAGGAAGAGCAGAAACTGCCTGGGGAAGGAACCGCCACCAGCGCATACGCACGCAGCAAGGCCGTCGCGGACGACATCGCTACGTCGGCCTTCGGCAAGTTACCCATCGTCGTGGTTCGGCCCACTAATTGTTTCGGTGCCTGGCAGCATCCGGAAAAAGCGATCCCCCGCTGGACGATCCGCGCTCTCAACGGGGATCCGATCCCCGTCTGGGGAGACGGCGGCCAGGTACGCGACTGGATGGCGGTGCAGGATCTTTGCTCGGCGATCGAACTACTGATCGAACGACAGGCGACTTCCGAGGTCTTCAACGTGGGGCCGGAAAATTCCCAAGTGGTGAACGTCGAGGTTGCTCGAGCCGTGGCGCGCGCTGCCGGACGTAACGAAAGTGCCGTTTTCCTTTCTGCTTATGACAGACCCCAGCACGATCGCCGCTATGCGATCGATTCCTCGAAGATCAGATCGTTGGGCTGGCGTCCGCAGCTCGGCTTCGAACAAGCGCTTGTCGACACCGTCGACTGGTACCGGCAGAACCGATCATGGTGGGAACCTCTGGTGGAGGAAGCAGAATCTCTATATTCGGACGCAGCCGAGGGGACGAGTTGAATCACGACATCGATGGCGTCATTGAGACCCGGATCGAGGTTCACGCCGATGAGCGTGGATCGTTCGCCGAAATCATGCGTGCAACGGGTTTCCCGGAAGCGTTCGCTCAGGCGAACCACTCAGTCTCGAAGGCCGGCGTGCTCCGAGGACTGCACTACCACGTACGCCAAGCCGATCTCTGGTATGTGATCAGTGGTCGGGCCCAAGTGGCACTTGCAGACCTGCGCACCTCACAAGAACGGCGCGTACGAACGCTAGACCTCTCGTGCGATTCGCCGCAGACCCTGTTCATCCCTAAGGGGGTCGCGCACGGATTCTTTGCTCGTACCGACGTGGATCTCATCTACTGGGTCACCCATGAATACGATCCCCAAGACGAGCATGGGATCGCGTGGAACGATCCCTTCTTAGCGATCCCCTGGCAGACCAGCGATCCGATCCTGTCCGCCCGCGACTCGGCCAACCAGTCACTCGAGTGGACGACGATCCCTCGGTTCTAGTCACGGGAGCCGGGGGGCAGGTCGGACGGGCCCTAGTCCACCTTCTCCCTCACGCCACCTTCGCGACGCGTCGCGACTTGGACGTGACCGATCGGGTCGCGGTAGCGGAACGATTGCAAGGCGCCGACATCGTCGTGCACCTTGCGGCTCTGACCAACGTCGATGCCTGCGAGAGGGATCCAAGCCGCGCTCGAGCCGTCAACGATCAGGGCACTTCACATGTCACAACTGCTGCGGACGCTAGCGGGACGCGTGTCATCTACCTATCGACCGATTACGTTTTCGACGGAACCAAAGAGGGCTGCTATTCGGAGAGCGATGAAACCAATCCCCTCAATGCGTACGGGTCGTCCAAGCTGGCTGGCGAGAACCACATTCTGGCTCTGCCGGGCTCGCTGGTGATCCGGACCTCGTGGGTTTACGGCGAAGGCCGCAATTTCATCACGACCATCCTTTCCGCCGCCCGAGCCAAACGCGAGCTGCGAGTTGTCGATGACCAGAAGGGGCGACCCACCTGGGCCGAGGACATCGCGGTGGCCCTCGCCCATGCCATCCGTTCCGACATCTCCGGCATACTCCATCTATCAGGGGACGGGCCGGAGTCGACGTGGGCGGATGTCGCCGAAGCAGCGCTCGAAGCAGCCCACTTGCCTTCCACAGTCACCCGAATAAGCACGAGCGACTATGTGCGATCTGCCAAACAGCCGGTCGCGGCGCGCCCCGCGAATTCGATGCTGTCACTGTCACGGCCTCGCGAACTCGGATTCGTGCTGGCCGATTGGAGAGAATCGGTGCGCGCTTATGTCGGGAGGGATGCGTGAAGGGGATCGTTCTTGCCGGAGGTCTTGGCACCAGGTTCCATCCGGTCACCAAGGTGGTCAATAAACATCTGCTCGACGTTTTCGACGAACCGATGGTCTTCTACCCGATCCGGTCGCTCGCCCAAGCGGGAATCGTCGACATCGTGCTCGTGACCGGCAGCGAGATCGAGCAGTTTAGGAAACTTCTTGGCGACGGCTCCGATCTCGGCGTGCACATCTCTTACGCACAACAGGAGGGCGAGGGCGGCATCGCCGACGCCCTAGCTCGGGCCAAACCTTTCGTGGGCGATGACCGGATCGTAGTGATCCTGGGCGACAACCTCTACCAAGAAGATCTTCGTCCCTTCGTCGATGCGTACGAATCTCAAACCGAAGGAGCCAAGATCCTTCTGAAGAAGGTTTCGATCGAAGACGCCAAACGCTTCGGTGTTGCTGAGGTAGACGGATCCGCGATCACTTCGATCGTGGAGAAACCGACGGATCCTCAAAGCGACCTAGTGGTCACCGGTTGCTACATGTATGACTCGCGCGTTTTCGAGATCATCGCATCGCTCCAGCCGTCACCGCGGGGAGAGCTCGAGATCACCGATGTGAACAACGCCTACGCCGGCGCCGGAACCCTTACCTTCGATGTGATTCGAGGGTGGTGGAGCGACGCCGGCACTCCTGCGAGCAAGCTGAAAGCATCGATCCTGGTGGCACTGGCCAAAGGCGTGACGTTCCAGCCATGACCGGCGAGACTATTGCGGAGAAACCTCACGACCGGCACGAGATCCGTTTCGGTCGGACGCAGAGACCCACCGACGCCCCACCTGGAAGGCCCTCATCAGGTAATTCCAACTGCAGTCGACGCACACCTCGACCACGTAGCACGTGAAGGAATCGTGGTGCTTGGCCAGCTCAGCCAGCCACTCCGCCGGATACACGACCCTGCCGCTGTTGGTACGTAATTCATCCCCGTATACGTAGCGGACGATCCTCAGCGCGTCGTGTGAACAGATGGGGCAAGGCCTCTCGAGCTCTTCGCCGATGTTTTTGCCGGCCCGCAGCAGCTCGGGATGGGCGTCGCACACATCGGTGGTCCCGATGAACCCCTGACGGAGCTGGGTTAGCACAGCTCTCCTTGCAAGGGTGTAATCGACCGTGGGACCCGACCCGACGGGCGGGGGCCGTCGTGGATCGAACCGTCCCTGTGCAACCATCACCAAATGTTACTGGGCGCCGAAGGCCCTAGCCGAGCGAGGGCGGGCGTCTTAGTTGACCGAACGGTCTAGAGCAACTATCGTGCGGATATATCGAAACGATATATCGGTTGCACTATCCGACAGAGCACACGAAAGCGGGCCCGTCACAGTGAAACAACCAGGCATGTTGGAGCTTCCCGTCCTCGGCCTCCTCAAGGATCGCTCGATGCACGGCTACGAGCTCCGCAAGCAGCTGGGCGCCATGCTGGGGCCGTTCTGGCAGGTCTCGTGGGGCTCCTTGTATCCCACCCTCCGTCGTCTGGCTAAGGACGGGGCCGTGGAAAAGGTGCCCGAGGCTCAACCGAAGCGCTCCCGTGGCTCGCTCGCCCGCGCTACTCGCAAGGAGAAGAAGGTGGCCGAGGGCAGGATCAAAGAAGCCACCGTCACCTCCGGCCGGCGCAAGACCGAGTACCGGATCACCCCGGCCGGCGAGCAGATGTTCCTCGGGATGCTCGAGGAGACGGCAGCCAACGTGGACGCCGAGCACTTCACCCTCAAGCTCGCGTTCTTCCGCTACCTACAGCCCGAGGCACGCGTGGCTCTACTCGAGCGACGCCGGGCTTACCTCCAGGACAAGCTGCAGCAGTTCAAGACCAATCTCAAGGACTACCGGGAGCGGATCGACTCGTATTCGCTCTCACTGCAACACCACGGGATGGCCGCAACGGAAAGCGACATCGCGTGGATCGAAGAGCTCATCACTAAGGAGCGGCGGGGACCTGAATCGCCCCGCCCCGAGACCTCAAACGCTTGAGGAGAGGGGAGCAATCCATGTCCAAGGTGCGCGTGGGCATAGTCGGAGTGGGGAACTGTTCGTCTTCACTCGTGCAGGGCGTGGAGTACTACGCGAAAGCACAGACCGAAGAGACGGTGCCCGGACTGATGCACGTCGATCTCGGCGGCTACCACGTTTCGGATGTCGAGTTCGTGTGTGCGTTCGACGTCGACACCAACAAGGTCGGACTCGATCTCGCCGATGCGATCTGGGTCGACCCCAACAACACGACGAGATTCTCGGACGTCCCGCAAACGGGGATCACCGTCCAGCGCGGCCACACCTATGACGGGCTCGGCAAGTACTACCGAGAGATCGTCACGGAGTCGCCGCTGCCCCCGGTCGACGTCGCCCGCGTGCTGCGCGAGACGAAGACCGACGTTCTGATCAATTACCTTCCCGTCGGCTCCGAGCAAGCCGCGCGCTTCTACGCCGAGCAAGCACTCGAGGCCGGCGTGGCGTTCATCAACTGCATGCCGGTCTTCATCGCAACGAACGAAGACTGGGCGCAACGGTTTACGCGACACAACATCCCGATAATCGGCGACGACATCAAGAGCCAACTGGGAGCAACGATCAGTCACCGCGTCCTGTCCAAACTGTTCGAGGACCGCGGGGTCGTGATCGATCACACCTACCAGCTGAACTTCGGCGGGAACATGGACTTCAAGAACATGCTCGAGCGCGACCGCCTCGAGTCCAAGAAGATCTCCAAGACGCAGTCGGTCACTTCGCAGATCAACAACGGGATCGACTCCGAGGACATCCACATCGGCCCGTCCGACCACGTGCCGTGGCTCAAGGACCGTAAGTGGGCCTACATCCGTTTGGAAGGCCGCGAATTCGGCGACGTTCCGATCTCTCTGGAGCTCAAGCTCGAAGTGTGGGACTCACCCAACTCGGCAGGCGTGGTCATCGACGCGCTCCGGTGCGCGAAGGTCGCTCTGGACCGTGGGATCGGCGGGCCCTTGATCGGGCCGAGCTCTTACTTCATGAAGTCTCCTCCTGTTCAGTACTCCGATCCAGAGGCGCACGAGCTCGTCGAGCAATTCATCGCCGGGACTCCTACTACGTTTGACCTCGACGCACCTTCTACGAACGGTCATTCGAAGAACGGCTTCTCGATCGACGCAGAGCCCGCGCTCCGGCACAAGCTTTAGGAAACTGGCGGCTCGGCCCGACCGGGTCGGGCCGACAAAATGCAGGTGTCTTCCACGAGGCAACGAGTTCGCGCGCTCTTGAAGGCGCGCGATTTCCGCCTACTGATCGGCGCGCAGTTCCTCGGCCAAGCCGCCGACGGTATGGCCCAAGCGATCTTCGCCTACATCCTCGTGCTGGAGCCACTGAACGCGGGGACCCCGGCCGAGATCTTCAAGCTCTTCGCCCTGACGTTGCTTCCGTACTCGGCCATCTCTCCTTTCTTGGGCGTGTTCGTGGATCGCTGGTCCCGCCGCTCGTTGATCGTGTGGACGAACGGTGTCAGAGGAGCTCTGTTGCTGACGATCCCACTGTGGCGTCACGCGTTTGGGGGTCACCTCGCCCTCTACATCGCGGTCCTGTTGCTTCTTGGTTTGGGCCGCCTGTTTCTCACGACCAAAGGGGCCTTGCTTCCGGTCGTTCTGCGCGAGAGTCATCTGCTGCGCGGCAACGCGATATCTGGTGGGGGGGGAATGATCTCGGCACTCATCGGGGGCGCGCTCGGGATCGAGCTCATCAAGTTTCTGACCGAGCACGAGGCCTTTGCGATCGCCGGCGCGATGTACCTTGCTGCAGCGTTCCTCGGATGGCGACTGTCGGCTCCGTTCGCCCACCACACCGTGAACAAGATCGGTGGAGCGGTCGGTCGCGTTGCGCGCGGCCTCCTCGAAGGCTTGCGTGCGATATGGGAACGACCAGGTGCGCGCCTTCCCCTAACGGCGATCTTCATCCTCCGCATGCTCGGGATCGCGGTCGTGATCGTCGCGATACTTGTGATCAAGCTCGAGTTCCCGCATGCGACCCAAGCTGCCAGATCGGGTCGGCTGAACTCCGCAACGGTCGCGCTGGCGATGGCAGGCGCCGGTGCGTTCGTAGGTGCCCTCACCGCGCCTCGGCTCGGCCTTCGTTTCAGCAAGGCCGGGCTGATAACTCTCGGCTTCGTGCTGTCGGGCGTTGGGATCGTCCTTCTAGGAGGGATCGTCTCGATCCCCGCCGTTCTCGGCTTGACCTTTATCGGCGGGTATGGCGGCTTCGTATCGAAGGTTGCCGTCGATGCCCAGGTCCAGGAGGCCCTTCCCGACGAATACCGGGGCCGCGCGTTTGCGCTCTACGACATCCTTTACAACGTCGCCAGCGTGTCTGCTGCCGGGCTGATCCTGGGCTTTTACGGACTCATCAGCTTGCGGCCACTGCTGGTTGCATTCGGAGTGATCACGCTGGTCGTGGCCGCTGTGATGGCGCGAGCTATGTCTCACGCCGGGATGAGTGCGCGGCCGTTGCATCCGCGCACTCGCGTTGCAACCGACGCGCCGGACTAAGAGACTACGAAGTAACGTCGCCCGTCCGCGCCGCTCCCTCCGGACGAACGGCGACCAGCATCAGCTCGGGATGGTCCAGGTCGGGATCGTTGCGCGCAAAGTGACCCGGTTCGACGGACCACACCGCCTCGGGGATCAAGCCAACACCGATGCTCAATAGCTTCAGCTCCCGCGGCGTGTAGACGCCGGTCCACATCTCGGCATCTTTGGGCGCGCCAGATGGATCGTTGATGGTTGTCCGCTCGTAAACGATGCCCTCGCCGACATCGAAGACGGCTCCGTCCCGGCGGTGCGCGGCTTCGAAGTAGGCGCTGAACGCAGTGAGCACGACGCGGCCCCCCGGCTTCACGGCCTCGGCCATGCGCTTCATGACAACCGGGTCGTCCCGGCCCATGAGCCCGAACGCTCCTTGGCAGATCGAGATCACCGCATCGAACTCGCCGTCGAAGGGCATCTGGCGGGCGTCGACTTCGAAGAAGCCCGCTCCCACGCCCGCGGAGCGAGCGTTCTCGGCCGCTATGTCCAAGAACTTGCGGGATACGTCGACGCCGATCATGGTTATCCCCGCGCGGGCGAGCGCGATCGTGTGCCGGCCGGGACCGCAACCGACGTCGAGGACGCGAGCGTTGTTGCCGAGCGCGAGTAGGTCCAGCAAGAACCCGACCTCTTGATCGGTTCCCTTTGTGAAGTTGTAGCGGAGATACGCGTCACCGAGGTACTCGGCGAGCTCATCGAAATAGGGCTCGCCCGGATGAGGAGGCGTTCGATCCACTAAGCGGGATCCCGGCTCTTCTTCGGTTTGGGATCGACCCTCTCGCCCGCCGGCTCGATCCCGCGGGCGCGCGCCCATCGGTCCAGGTACTCGTACGCCGCGTCCGCTCCGAGCGGGCCGTGTTCCATACGAAGCTCGAGCAGGTATTCGAGAGCTTCGCCAACGACCGGCCCGCCGCCCGTCCCGAGGTAGGCCATCACCTGGAACCCATCCAGATCGGGCCGGATACTCGCCAGCTCTTCTCTCGAGGCTAGCTCCGCGATGCGCTCCTCGAGCTCGTCCATCCTGAGTGCGAGCTGTTTGGCCTTCGCCGTGTTGCGGGTCGTGCAATCGGCCCGAACGAGTCGATCCAGGTCTCCTAGTAACGAGCCTGCGTCGCGCACGTAACGTCGGACGGCCGCGTCGCTCCACCCCAGCCGATACGTGTGGAAGCGGTGATGCAGGTAGATCATCTGCGAAACGTCTGCCACCACTTCGTTGGGATAGCGGAGCTCGCGCAACCTGTGGGCCGCCATCTGCGAGCCGACGACCTCGTGATGGTGGAAGGAGACCCCGGCGGGAGTGATCTCCCGAGTCTTCGGTTTTCCGATGTCATGAAGCAGTGCTGCAAGCCTGAGCTTCAACTCTGGAGGGGTTTGCTCTAAAACGGCAAGCGTGTGGTGGAAAACATCCTTGTGCTTCTGGACGGGATCCTGCTCCAACTTGAGCGCAGACAACTCTGGCAGGAAGACGTCGGTGATCCCGGTTTCCGCCGCCTGCTCCAGAGCGCGCGCCGGCTTTTCTCCGACTAGTAGCTTCGAGAGCTCGTCCCGGATCCTCTCGGCAGAGATCGTTTCGAGTTGACCCTTAAGGCGAGCGATCGTCGCAAGCACGCCGCCTTCGATCGCGAAGCCAAGCTGCGAGGCAAACCTGAACGCGCGCAGCATGCGCAGGGGATCGTCGGTGAACGAGACTTGGGGGTCGATCGGCGTTCGGATGCATCGAGCGCGTAGATCCGAAACACCGTCGAACGGATCGACGGCTTCCTTCTCCGGTAAGCGCAACGCCATCGCGTTGATGGTGAAGTCGCGGCGCGACAGATCGGTGGTGATGTCCGAGGTGAAATCGACCTCGGGGTGACGTGACATCGGCTCGTAGCGTTCCGTCCGGAACGTTGTGATCTCGACGTGCAGATCCTCGATCTCGGCTCCGATCGTGCCGAAAGCCTCCCCCTGGAGCCACAAGTTCCTCGCGACCGGCTGAACGAGAGCTTTGGTTTGCTCGGGGGCCGCGTCCGTGGCGAAGTCCAGGTCGGAATGGGACCGGCCGAGCAACATGTCACGTACCGGGCCGCCGACAAGATAGAGCTCGTGGCCATGCTCTCTGAAACGCTGAGCGAGCCGCATCACGGCCGATCCCTCACTCAGGAGACCCGCCACGTCGGTCGCAGGGGCGCTACTCACGAGCGTTCGAAGAAGCGATGGCTCATATCGCTCAGCCTATAGAGCAGCACCTTCGGGCGATGCGAGACAGCAGGTTCGAGAACTAGTGAACCGGTTGTAGCCCAGCTCGACGTAGTGCCAGTTGGAAGTCGTGAGCGTTCGCTGCGGCCTTCTTCGCGTCCTCGAGATTGATCAGCCCGGACCCAAACAGGTGCAGTAGGGACTGGTCGAAGGTCTGCATCCCATAGAACGAAGACTCCGCCATGAGATCTCTCATGAGGTGGGTCTGATCGGGATTCATGATGAGATCGTGCACACGCCCATTCATCACCAATACCTCGACCGCCGGGATCCGGCCCTGCCCGTCACGTCGCGGCAGCAATCTCTGGGACACGACGCCTTTTAGCGACGAGGCCAGCGACACACGCGTCTGCTTCTGCTGGTACGGCGGGAAGAAGTCGATGATCCTGTTCACGGTTTCGGCAACATCGGTGGTGTGGAGCGTCGAAACGACGAAGTGACCCGTCTCGGCAGCTTGAAGAGCGGTTTTCATCGTCTCGGTGTCTCGGATCTCGCCCACGAAGATCACGTCGGGGTCTTGGCGCATCGCGGAACGAAGCGCAACCGCGAAGTCGTCCGTGTCGGCGCCAACCTCGCGCTGGTTGACGATCGCCATCCGATCGGCATGCAGGATCTCGATGGGGTCTTCGATCGTGAGGATGTGACAGGACCTCGTCGCATTGATGTGATTGATGATCGCCCCGGTCGTCGTCGTCTTTCCCGACGATGTAGGGCCGGTTACGAGCAACAGGCCGCGATGCTCTTCTGCGAGCATCCGCACCGCGGGGGGAAGACCGAGGGTCTCGAAGGACGGGCTTCCGGGCAGAACGTGCCTACACGCGATACCGATGCTGCCTCGCTGGCGAAAAACGTTGACTCGGAAACGTCCCAAACCCCTGACCGAGTATGCGAAGTCGACCTCACCACGCTGCTTGAACCGCTCGACGCCCTCGTCCGTCATAAGGCTCATGGCGACGCGTTCGCAGTCGGCCGCGGAAAGGGGCGGAAAATCGGTTTTGATGAGAGACCCGGAAACGCGGATATAGGGAGGTCCACCGGCCTTGATGTGCAGGTCGGACGCTTTGCGCTCGATCAGATATCTAAGGAACTCGTCGACGTTCGCCATCGATCCTCGCAGCTCGCATTTTTGGTGGACACATTTGAATCGGCACACCACGGGGGTCGATTAAGTCCCATCTCCACGGGCTGGGGGTGCTCGCCTCGTTTGGGGGCCCCAGAGCCCGGGTATCACCAAGGAGTCAGGTGCCTGGGGGCAATCACATCGGAAAGGTGATGGTTATGGAGCAGCCAGCTAATCAGCCCACTCCGAAGATGAGCCGTGCCGAAGCCGGCCGTAAAGGCGGACGCACGACCAAAGAACGCTACGGCGACGACCACTTCGGCCGCATCGGAAAGATCGGCGGCAAGCGGGGCGGAGAGACCACCAAGGAGCGCTACGGATCCGAGTTCTACCAGCGCATCGGGAGGCTCGGCGGGTCCAAGTGACCCACGCGCCTTCGGGCGGGCAAACCTAGTCCTTTATCGACGTTTCCTTATGCTGGGCCGAACATGCCCGGCCCCCACTTGCGGCGATCCGCCGCGCTCTTGTGTCTCGCCTCGCTTACGGCGGTGCTCGCGATCGCCCCGCAGCCGGCCGGAGCGCAAGCATCCGCATACAGCCTGCGTCTCGTAGCCCAGCCCGTTTGGGTCCGCCCGGGCGATCGACTCGATCTAAAGCTCCAGGTTCTCAATCGGAGCGACGCGCCGCTTAAGGGGTTCCGGCTAATCGTCGGCGTTCACGACCGCGTCGTCTCGAGGTCCGAGCTTCATTCCTCGTTCGGCCCGATCGCAACTCCGGCCCCGTCGTCCTTCCCCAGGGACTTCAAGACCGAGATACCGGCGGGAGGCGATGCCACGGTTGTTCTCGACAACGAGCTATCGCAACTCACGCTTCTAAGCGAGACCTCCGAGGCGGGGGTGTACCCGCTGACGATCTCTCTCGCACCATCGGGCGGGACGGAGATCCTGGCGCAGCTCACAACCGATCTCCTCTACTTTCCCAGCAAGCCGGAAGTCCCGCTCAACTTCGTCCTCGCCGTCCCGATCAACGCGCCCGCAGCGCGGGGACCGGACGGGTCCTTCGGCCCGGTGGACGGTTCGTGGCCCATTGAGGAGGCGGTTGCCCCCGATGGATGGCTGAGCTCGCTCGAAAGGGCGGCCGAGGGTGCGGGGCCGCATTTCCACGCGGGGCTTGCCCCGACCCCGCGGTTGATAGAGGAACTAGCCGACGTGTCCAACGGTTATCGGAGGACGTCTACGTCCGGAACCGTCACAACGATCGGATCGTCCGCGTCGACACGGGCGGCGGGGAACGCGCTCGATCGCCTGTCCACGCTCGCCGCCCCCGGTCGATCTCAGCTACTGCTGGCCCCGTATTCGTTTCCCGATCTCCCGACGATCGACTCCCGCCTTGGAACGGCCGAGCTGTTGAAGCAACTGACCGTCGGAGCGCAGAAGATCCGCTCGATTCTTGGGATCGACCCCGGCACCCGGTGGCTCTTCCCACCCGCCGGGCGGATCGACGCGGCCACCCTCGACGACCTGCGACTGGGTCAGTACGCGGCGCGGACCCTGTGGTCGCAAGATGCATTGGAACAACCGGCAGATCCCGCTGCTGCCGGGTGTCCGGAGGGATCGCCGAGCTTTACGTGTCGCGTATCCGGGGATAGCCCTCAGGGGAGCTCGCTCGGATACGCGACGGATCCCGGGATCGAGGACCGCTTCGCGGCGCTAACGCAAGGTGGACAAGGGCGGCTCAACCTTCAACGGCTGTTCGCAGAAACGGCGCTTATCTGGGCCGAGCTGCCGGGCACGGCGGGTCGAATCGTCCAAGCGACGGTCCCGTCACTGTGGCACCCCCGAGACTCTCTCATCCGTCGGTTGTTCTCGGGGTTGGCCAACGCACCGTGGCTCCAGATGAGAACTCCCGCCCAGGGTCTCGAACATTCGGTCGACCCGGTATCGAGGCATCCGGTGCAAACGCTCGGGCCGCTTCACGATGACCCCGGCTCGTCTTACTTCGACGCGATATCCGGCGCATCGGCCGAAGTCTCGAGCTTCGGCCAGATCGGCCCGCCCGCCACTCTCCTCGATCGTCTTTCCGAGAACACGCTCGTCTCGCAAAGCCGGTTGTGGTGGGCAGATGCTGCTGCCCAGACGCGGGGACGAGCGTTCGCCGACGAATCGGCAAGAACCGCACGCGATGAGCTTACGAAGATCGATATCGGTGGCGTTCCCGAGATCACGATGACGTCTCGTTCGGAGGACGTCCCTCTCGTCGTGTTCAACGACACCGGCTACCCGGTAAACGTTTTGATCCACCTCAGCGCTCAAAGTCTCGGGCTCGACAAGACGATCCGTGCTCGAGTTGCAACCAGAACCCAACAGATAAGCGTTCGGATCACGGCCAAGAACAGCGGGATCGATCCGCTCCAAGTCATCCTCGAAACTCCCGACGGACGCGTGATCCAAACAAAGACCATCCGGATCCGTTCGACGAACTTCAATCAGGTGGCTTTAGCACTGACGTTGGGGGCCGGGATCTTCTTGTTGCTCTTCTACATGCTGCGCGGAGTTCGCCGGCGCAGGGCATCCACCGGCGAGCCCGATCCGGATCCACAGACCGCGTGACCTCGCTAAGACGCGCCACCGCCGTGATGACGGTGGGCACGGTGTTCTCGCGGATCACGGGGGTTCTGCGTCTCGCCGCCGTCTTGGGCGCGCTGGGAGTCGTCTCTCAAGGACGGCTCGCGGACACGTACAACATCGGCAATACGGCCCCCAACATCATCTATGAGCTCGTGCTCGGGGGCGTCATCACTTCGGTCTTCGTCCCGATCTTCGTCGAGTTGCTCGAAACGGAGGGCCGGGAACGCGCGTGGGAGGTTGCCAGCGCGATCATCAACCTAACGATCGTCGCACTGACTGCGATGACGATCCTGGGGATCCTCGCGGCACCGCTGATCGCTAAGTTCTACGCAAGCTCACTGCACGGCGCGGCGGCGGCAGAACAGCAGCACGTCCTCACTTTCCTTCTTCGACTCTTCATCCCGCAGATCATCTTCTATGGGATCTATTCGGTGACTGCGGGCTTGCTGAACGCGCATCGAAGGTTCGGGCCGCCGATGTACACACCCGCGCTGGGCAACGTCGCGGTCATCGTCATCTTCGTTGCCTTCTACTTCGCCTACGGCGCGGTCGGCGGGTTGTCGCAGGTGAGCAACTGGCAGTTGATCCTCATCGGCGGCGGCACGACACTTGGGATCGTCCTGCAAGCGCTCACGCAACTGCCCTTCATGCGCGGGCTGGGTCGCTATCGCGCGACTCTTTCCGTAAGACATCCGTCGATAAGGAAGCTCGGCCGTCTGGCCGTCTTCGTGATCGGTTACGTAGTGGTGAACCAGATCGGCTACCTGGTTGTCCAGAAGCTCGCCGACGCTCAGCTCGGTGGCTACACGGCGTACGCCGCCGCTTTCACGTTCTACATGCTGCCGCACGGGTTGTTCGCAGTCTCCGTCGCCACGGCACTCTTGCCCGAGATGAGCGCGCATGCTGTGAACGATCGATGGGACCTCTATCGCGATCGGTTGTCAACCGGGATGCGGACCACCCTCCTCCTTATCTTGCCGGCGGCGGTCGGCTACTTCGTTCTCGCAACGCCGATCATCAGGTTGCTTCTAGAACACGGTGTGATGCAGGCAAGCGATGTCGACCTGGTGGCGCGGGTTCTCCGCTACTTCGTTCTGGGACTGGTCTCTTTCTCGCTGTTTCAGCTATTGCTTCGCGCGTTCTATGCGCTGCAGGACACGAGGACACCCTTCTTGATCAACTGTTGGTGGCTGGCGGTGAACATCGGCGTGAACTTCCCACTGTTCTTCTGGTTCCGGTCGCGAGGGGGTGGGGTCGAGGGCCTCGCACTCGGCCACGCCATCGCCTACACAGTTGGAACGGTCCTCCTATGGCGGGCCCTATCGAAGAAGGCGGGGGGGATCTCCGGGGCCAAGTTCTTTGCGAGCGCGGGGCGGATCACAGCGGCCGCGGCCGGCATGGGGGCCGCCGTGTGGGCGACATATGCGGGACTCACTCGAGTTCTGCCCGCCGGTTCCGCCGGCGACCTCGTCGAGGTGATCGTGCCGGTGACCGTCGGGGTGGGGTGCTACCTCGGCCTTGCGCTTGCTTTCTCGGTCGAGGAGCTCGCCTTCGTCAAGGGGATCGTCGGACGACGGGGGAGGTGAATCGCTCAGCCGGCGGACTTCATATGCCGATAATGGGGCATGAGAATTAGTGAAGTGAGGGCAGACGAGCAGGGCATAGTAGTTAGGTGGCTGCTCGGCGTCCTCATCACCGTCTCGGTCGTGGCCGTCCTCGTCTACGACGGAGCGTCGATCGCGACGAACTACTTCTCGCTCGGGAACGCAGCCGACACCGCGGTGTCAAAGGTCGCCGAGGTGATCCAGTCCAACCGGTCCACCGACCAGCCCACTCGCTGCACGACCTTGGGGGCCGAACACCGCTTCTTGACCAACGTTGCGTGGTGCGCGGAGGCACGCGCTCAGGCTCGGGCCCACGACGCCCGACTTGTCGCCGCCTTCATCGATTCGACGGGTGTGGTCCATCTCACGTTGCGAAGGACCGCCCACACCCTGGTGCTCGGTCATATCGGCGCCACCCAGAAATGGGCAACAGCAACCGTCAAGAGCAAGACGATCACCCAATAGCATCGCCTTCATGGCTTCAGATGTAACGACCTTTGCTCAGCGCTATGCGCTCGATGAAGTGATCGCGCGCGGCGGGATGGGCACCGTCTGGAAAGCCCGCGACGAGGTGCTCGCTCGAACCGTCGCAGTGAAGGTCCTTCATCCACATCTATCCGACGACAAGGATTTCCTCGAACGCTTCAGGCGTGAGGCCCTCAGTGCCGCGCGCCTGGCACATCCGTCGATCGTCTCGATCTACGACACGGGCACGGAAGAGGCGGAAGATGGAGGGACCCGTCACTACATCGTGATGGAGTATTGCGGCGGCGGGACACTCGCCGATCTCATAGCCGACGAGGCTCCCGTCGATCCGGAAAGGGTCGTGTCGATCGGATCCGCGATCGCGGATGCCTTGTGCTACGCGCATGCACATGGAGTCATCCACCGCGACATCAAACCGGCCAACGTCTTGATCACCGCCGACGGCTCCCCGAAGGTCGCGGACTTCGGGATTGCGAAGGCTGCCGCGTCGGGTGATGTGACGACCACGGGTGACATCCTCGGAACCGTCGCCTATCTCTCGCCAGAGCAAGTGCAGAACAAAGAACCCGACGCTCGCTCCGACGTGTACTCGCTGGGTGTAGTTCTCTACGAGTTACTGGTCGGCCGGGTGCCTTTCACCGGCGAGTCACATCTCGTCACGGCGATGAAGCACGTCAACGAGGAACCCCCGCGGCCCCGGGGGTTGCGCGCCGGGATCCCGAAGTCGATCGAAGCAGTCGTGTTGCGGGCTCTCGAGAAAGATCCCGACCGGCGCTACGCGAGTGCAGACGATCTCCAAAGGGCACTTAAAGCCTGCGAGCCCGGCGCGTCGCAAACCGTCCGGCTCAGGGTGCCGGAACCCGTCTCGGTCGTAGAACACTCCGAGCCCGCGCGCACTTCCAGCCCCACCCGAGCCGTCGCGCCTGTAGTCGGAGTCATCGCAGCGGTCATCCTGATCGCAGCGATCGTGGCCTACGTCGTGAACGAATCGTCACCGGCGCGCCATCAGTCCCAATCGGGGGCCGGGGGCACCGGCAACGGTGGATCGGTCGTCCAGATCCACTCGGCGACGGACTTCGATCCATACGGCGGCGACGGCGAACATCCCGAATTGGTCTCTCAGGCATACGACGGCGATGCCAGCACCTCCTGGCACACCTCGACGTACAACGGAACACTCAGCTCGATCAAGCCGGGCGTTGGGCTCGTTTTCGATCTCGGCTCCTCGCGGGATGTCTCTCGCGTCGAAGTGGTCGATTCTCAAGGAACGGCCTACGAGATACGAGCGGCCGACACCCTCGGTTCTAACGAAACCGGTTTCAAGACGGTCGGAACCGTGGACTCGTCTACCGGAGACGACCCCGTCCCTGTCTCCGGTAGCCACCGATTCTGGCTCGTATGGATCACGGACCTCCCCGGCGGTGGCGGAGGTAGCGCATCCATCTACGAAGTCCGCTTTTTTGGCCCCTGAACCCGAACGCGACGAGGTGCTGCTCGCTCGCTTCCTGGCGGGTGACGAAGGCTCGTTCACAAAGTTGATGAAGCGGCACGAAGACTCGGTCTTCAAGATCGCCCTGCGGATGACCTCGAACAGGGCCGACGCGCTCGACGCTACTCAAGACGCGTTCGTCACGGTATTTCGCCGAGCTCATTCGTTCCGCGGGGACGCTGCGTTCTCCACATGGCTTTACCGGATCGCGATCAACGCCTGTCACGATCTCTTGCGCAAGAGGGCGCGATCGGTGCCGGCACGGAACATCGACGAAGCCGGCTCGGTCCGGTCACCCGAAGATGCCTCAACTGCACAGATCGACGT
>JAXDJM010000118.1:0-3835 GCA_034665605.1 Actinomycetota bacterium
CTTTAGGGGGATCGGCCGCGTCGGAGTCGGATGTGGTCGATTGGGGATCTACGACGATGGTGACGCCGAGCTCGGCCCCCGCGCACTCACTGAGGAGCGGCGGAAGCAACCGTGAGTAACGGGTGTCGATCCACTCCTTCGTGAACGGGCTCGGAACGCCGAGGACGAAGGTTTGCCCCTCGAAGCCGAGACCCTTGGCGTTACCGAACCAGGCAGTGAAGTTGCCTTCGGAGATCTGTTGTTTGAGCTTGATCGAAGTCTTGTCCCACAACTCCTGAGCCGACGGCTTGTTGGCTGTGTCGACGCTGGCAGGCGACTCGGTCGTTTCTAGTTCGACGCCCACGGAAAAAGAAGCAGCCACCCCAGAGTCCCCCTTTTGTCCAATCCGCACTCTGCTCGCCCGCAGCCGGCGCGCCGCCGGCGTGGAGAACGAAGGGGCTGCCTGGTGTAGGTGCAGTGGGGGCCGCACCTTGCTCAACACTGCTATCCACACATGTGGACAACGCTGTCGAAAGCGCTGTTCGGGTGGCGCGCGTCGGCGGGGAAGTGCCGCAGCCCCGACCTCTCCGCTGAAGTCCGAGACCGCGTCATGAAAGCAGCGCCCCCGTTGCACCGTCAACACGGAACTGGAGAACGCGCTAAAAAACTGCGGTCTCAGGGGCTAGCACGGCACAAATCGGCGTCGGCTATACTCCCGCGGCACCACGTAGCCCCTCCGAAATTCGCGAACCTCGTTTTTGTCGGTCGGGGCGTTCTAGATAACTACGGGGCCTCAATGTCCAAGCGAACCTATCAACCGAACAACCGCCGCCGTAAGCGCAAGCACGGCTTTCGGGCGCGGATGAAGACGCGGGCCGGGCGCGCCATTCTCAAGAATCGGCGCGCCAAGGGCCGATCACGTCTGTCCGCCTAAGCCCACAGCCTTGTCGATGAGCGCGATCCGTTCGAGGCGCGACTTCAGCCGGATCTACACCCGTGGACACCGGGGAAGATCCGACGGCATCACCGCATTCGTAGTCGCAACAGAGCCCACAGAACGCCGGCTTGGTCTTGCCGTCTCCAAAGCCCACGGAACCGCGGTCGTCCGGAACCGGGTCCGCCGCCGCCTGAAGGCAGCATTCGCCCACTCTGGGGTCCCTCTGGGAACCGACGTCGTCCTGCGCCCGGATCCCGGAATCACCGTACAATTCCAAGAACTGGTAAATCATATAGAAATGGCTGTGACCAGGGCGGTTGGTGCCAAATGAGACGCACTGGAATCGTCGCTCAAGCCCTGATCGCGTTGATCGGGGGGTACCGGCGTTTCATCTCACCCGCGTTCGGCCGGCACTGTCGTTACCACCCCACGTGCTCGGCTTACGCCGCCGAAGCGATCGCCACACACGGGGCCTTCACGGGCTCAAGGCTCGCGATCGCTCGCATCCTGAGATGCCACCCGTGGTCAGCGGGCGGCGTTGATCACGTGCCCGCACGGAGGGCCGGCTAGTGGCGCACGTCGGTTTCTTCGAGATCTTCTCTCTGTCGCTCGCGGGGCTGTACGCCCTCGTGCGCAACTACGGGGTCGCGATCATCCTGCTCACGATCATCGTTCGATTGATCCTCCTTCCGCTCTCGAGGAAGCAGATCAAGTCGATGCGAGAGATGCAGAAGATCCAGCCCGAGGTCAAGAAACTCCAGGCCAAGTACAAGGGCGACCGCCAGAAGCTCAACGAAGAGATGATGAAGCTCTACAAAGAGCATGGGGTCAACCCATTCGGCGGTTGCCTGCCCCTGGTGGCCCAGATGCCCGTGTTCATCGGCCTTTTCCGGGTTCTCCGAACGCCCCTCAACTACCTCGGATACCACCTCACCCAGGTCGGCTCGACGCTCCACACGGCCAAGCTGACAGCCTCGGGGATCATGCACACGGCGCAGACCTCGTCGTTCGCTCAGGGCTTGCTGCAGAACCACGGCATCGACATCAACCGCTTCATCGGGATCCGTCTCGACTGTTCTGCGGCATCGACGATCGCGAAACAGTCGACGGACGCGACGACGTGTATCGGGGCGTCGCACGGCGTGGTCGCCGCTATCCCCTACCTCGTTCTCGCTTTGTTGATGGGCCTGACTACCTACTACCAGCAACGACAGCTGCAGGGGCGCCAGCCCCAGGATCCCTCGGCCCAGCAGATGCAGGCGTTCGGAAAGATCATGCCGATCTTCTTGACCGTTCTCGCCTACTCGTTCCCGTCGGGGTTGGTCCTTTACTGGCTCACCACGAACATGTGGACGATCGGCCAGCAACGCTTCATGTTCCAAACGGCCGGACCGGCGGGTGGACCCGTCGAGAAGGGCACCGACGGCCCCGCGAAGAAGACTTCCCCGAAGCCACAAGGCTCGAAGCCGGCTCCAAGCTCTGGAACGGCGTCCGGCAAGGACGGAGATCAGACCACACGTCCTAAGAAGCCCAAGCCCCAGCCGACCGGCTCGAAACCGGATCCGAACCGGAAGAAGAAGAGATGACAGAAGATCCAGATGTGACTGCATCTCCCGATGAAGACGAGGAATTACCTCGACCCGAAGGATCTTCAGAGCCCGAGCTGCCCGAGGCGATCTCGGAGGCCGAAGACGAGGAGCGCCCCGAGCCCGCTACCCCCGAGGAGGTAGCCGAGGCGGCGCAGGAGTTCCTGGTCGGTCTGCTCGGATCGTTGAAGCTCGCGGCCGAGGTCACCACAGAGATCGATGACGGGAGCGCCCATATCGATGTCGCGGGCGAAGGGCTCGGCATCCTGATCGGCCGTCGTGGCCAGACTTTGGACGCCCTCCAGGAGCTCACCCGAACGGCCGTGCAGCGACGGGTCCGCTCGAGGGCCCGCCTCCTTGTCGACGTTGAGGGTTATCGTAAGCGGCGTCGCGACTCGCTCGCCGACTACGCTCGTTCCATGGCCGAGCGGGCCAAGGAGCGGGGGACCGAGATCGAGCTCGAGCCGATGACGGCGTACGAGCGCAAGGTCGTGCACGACGCGGTCTCGGAGGTCGATGGGGCATCGAGCTTCAGCGAGG
The DNA here is from genome assembly GCA_034665605.1 of Actinomycetota bacterium. Lineage (GTDB taxonomy): Bacteria > Actinomycetota > CADDZG01 > CADDZG01 > WHSQ01 > JALZGD01. The sequence continues at coordinate 3,043 of JAXDJM010000118.1, forward strand.
GAGAAGAGCCGAACCGTAAAGTCGTGATCCGCGGCGAGTAGTCGCCCACGGCATTTTCCCAGGTCAACCTATGTTCCGTGATTTACAAGCCTGAGCCGGGCGCCGTAGAGCTCCTTGCTACATACGCTCGCCTTGTCGGCGCATGGGCCCCCCGCACCGATCTAGTTTCCGAGCGCGACCTCCCACGGTTCGAGCAGCGCCACGTCGATGACAGTCTCCGCCTGCTGGAGCTCGTCTCGTCTGCCCCTCCGGGCCCGGCGGCCGACGTCGGTTCCGGGGCGGGTCTCCCGGGCGTCCCCCTGGCGATCTGCGACCCCGGTCGCGAATGGCACCTGATCGAGCCGCGTCGGAAAAGGGCGGCGTTCCTGGAAGAGGTGGTTCGCGAGCTCGACCTGCCCAATGTGGTCGTTCTTGCAATCACTGCAGAAGAGGCGGCCCGCGATCCCGCCTTCGGCTCGAATCACTCGATCGCCGTGGCGCGCGCCCTTGCGGCGCCCGCCGTGGCGTTCGATCTGATCCTGCCTCTGGTCGCGCCGGGGGGTCTGGCTGCGGTGATGATCGGACGGGCAGAGGCGCCGCCGAATTCCACGACATGGGCGACGGGCATTGCTACAGTGAGCGTGCGCTAGGCGAGAGATGGGAAAATATGTCAGTTGACCTCGGTGACCTGCTCGGCTTCCCACTGCCCCACAAAGGGACCGGTTCGATCGTCGCCGTGGCGAATCAGAAGGGCGGTGTGGGCAAGACCACCACTGCCGTCAATCTCGCCGCGGCCCTCGCGCTGCGCAACCAC
>JAXDJM010000119.1:0-9658 GCA_034665605.1 Actinomycetota bacterium
GCGGCCCCCGGCTTCCTTGCGTACATCCCCGGCGGGGGTCTCTATTCGGCGGCCCTCGCGGACTTCATCGCGTGTTCCATCAATCGATACACCGGGATCACCGCCCCCGCCCCTGCTCTCACGCAATTGGAGTCGGTCGTCATCAGATGGATCTGCGATCTTTTCGACTATCCACCCGAAGCACGCGGCGTTCTGACGCCGGGAGGATCGATGGCGAATCTGTCGGCCGTCGTGACCGCTCGAACCCACATGCTGGGCGAACGATTCGACGACGGGATCCTTTACGTGTCGGATGCGGTGCATCACTCGATCGCTAAATCGGCAAAGATCGCCGGGCTCCCACCCTCGTCGGTGCGTGCGATCCGGACCGACGAAAACGTTCGGATGGACATCGATGCTCTTCGGCACGCCGTCGCCGAGGACAGGGCCGGGGGCAAGCGGCCGTTCATGGTCGTCGGCAGTGCCGGAACCGTCAATGTCGGAGCCGTCGACCCTCTCGACGAGATCGCGGGGGTGGCAGCCGAGCAAGGGCTGTGGTTCCACGTCGACGGTGCTTACGGCGGGTTCTTCCAACTGACCGAGCGAGGCAAGCGAACGCTCAACGGGATCGCGCGCGCCGACTCGATCACCCTGGACCCACACAAGACGCTTTTCCTGCCTTACGGAACGGGAAGCCTCATCGTGAGAGATGGAGCAATCCTGAAAGACGCCCATCAACTGCAGGCCCACTACTTGCCCGACTCATCGGAAGATCCCGAGCTCTTCGATCATGCCGACTATTCGCCCGAACTGACTCGAGACTTCCGCGGCTTACGGGTGTGGCTTCCGCTCCAACTCCATGGGGTCGATGCATTCGAGGCAGCACTCGACGAGAAGCTCGACCTCGCACAACTCGTATACGAAGAGCTCGGCAAGATCCCGCAACTCGAAGTCCCATGGCGGCCCGATCTATCGCTCGTCGCCTTCCGGCCACGCGGAGCGTCCGATCCCGAGGCCATCGAGCTCCTCGACCGCATCAATGCGAGCGGGCGTGTCTGGCTATCCCCCGCGGCGGTTGGTGACCGTGACTACCTGCGCGTCTGCATCGTGTCGCATCGCACGCGCCGACCGCGGATCGAAGAGTGCATCCGGATCATCTCGGAGGCTTGTGCCGACCTGTGACGCCTTTAGCGCCCCTCGCCCGAGGAATACGCGCGCACCCGGCCGCGTTTCACACCGTGCAGTATCTAAGGAGGCAATCATGTCGTCGGTCGCAGAGAGGTCGTCCCGGGTCACGAGCACCCTGATCGATCACATCGCGCGCGTCGACCTACGCGTTCGCGATGTCGAGAAAGCCCTGACGTTCTATCGAGATGTAGTCGGTCTCGAAGTCGACGGTCAGAGCGCCGATCACGCATCGCTGAGCCCGGCGCAAGGGTCGGCGATACTCACGCTCGACTCGACTGGGGTGACGGCGCCCGCCGACCCGCGAGCGACCGGCCTGTTCCACACCGCCATCCGGTTCCCTACGCGCGCGTCTCTGGGCGACGTGCTGGCTCGGCTCGTGGCCGCGCGCCTCGAGATCGGGGCCGGCGACCACCTCGTTAGCGAAGCTCTCTACATCGACGACCCCGACGGCAATGGGGTCGAGCTGTACTGGGATCGGCCCGAGAGCGAGTGGCCGTCCCCTACCGACGACATGCTGGTTCCGATGGCGACCCTGCCCGTAGACCTTGACGGCCTGCTCGACGATGGGACGGGCGAGCAAGCTGTCGGCCGGCAGGCTCCACAAGGAACGGACATCGGCCACGTCCACCTTCAGGTATCGGATCTTGGCCCCACGACGCGCTTCTACCGCGACGAGATAGGCCTCGATCTCACCGGGAGCTTGGGAGCCGACGCAGGTTTCTTCTCCTCCAACGGTTACCACCATCACATCGGCGCCAACAGGTGGCGGTCGCGTGGAGGGAAGCCGTCGCGCAACGATCGCGCAGGTCTGGCACGGGTGGTATTCGCCGTCGCCGACGATGCAGTGCTGGATGGGCTTGGTCGCCGGCTGAAGGACGCCGGTCGAGAAATGACGGAAACCAACGGGCGACTCGCGATCCACGACCCCGACGGGATCGAGCTCGAGTTCGTCAGCTCTGGATCTGGCCGGTAAGCACCGCTACCAGCCGTCGCGTCGCTCCTCCCAGCCCATATCGGTCCGCCAACTCGAACACTTCTTCGCCGGGCCTCTGGCGCGGGCGCACGATCTGAACCTCGGGGATCGGGAGATCGGTAGGGATCGTCACCACCTTGATCGCTCGCCTGACGTAGTCGAGATCTCGCCGCACCCTGTTAAGGGCTACCGATTCCTCGCCCGCTTCGATCGCGGCGATGATCCCGTCAAGGCTTCCGTAGCGCCCCACGAGCGTCGCCGCGAGTTTCTCGCCCACCCCTTTCACGCCGGGAAGGCCGTCGGAAGGATCGCCGCGCAAAGTCGCAAAGTCTCGGTAGGCCCGGCCGGGGATCTTGTATTTCTGCTCGATGTAAGCCTCGTTCACGACATCGACCTGCGACACCCCGCGGCGCGGGTACAAGACATAGATATCGGGGTCGCGCACCAGTTGGAACAGATCGCGATCCCCAGAAACGATCCCTACGGGGCCCGGCGCGCGCTCGGCGAGCGTTCCGATGACATCTTCGGCTTCGGCGCCCGGATGACCGACCACGGTGATCCCGAGGCCTTCGAGGATCTCGAGGATCACCGGCAATTGCGGCGCGAGCAAGTCTTCTGCTTGCTCTTGTGCGCTGCCCGACTCGGCCCGATGGGCCTTGTAGCTGTCGATGAGCTCCACCCGCCACTCCGGCCGCCAGTCGTCATCGGCCGCGCAGGCGATGAAGTCGGGATCGTGCTCTCTTATCAAGCCTTCAAGCATTCCAAGGAACCCGTACGCGGCATTGACGAGGGTGCCATCGGGGGCTCGAAGCGTGTCGGGGACCGAGAACAGCGCCCGGTAGATGAGACTCGCCGAGTCGACCAGCAGCGTTAGACCTGTAGGCACCTCCCAAGTATCCAGCGAAAGGGCCGCGTCCCGTCTCTCGGCGATGCTGATGTATGCCTTACACCCATGAATATCCGAGACGACATTCGCAACGTAGCCATCGTCGCCCACGTCGATCATGGGAAAACGACCCTGGTCGACGCCATGCTGTGGCAATCGGGAGTGTTCGGGTCCCACCAGGACGTCGCCGAGCGCGTCATGGACTCGATGGACCTCGAGCGAGAAAAGGGCATCACGATCCTCGCCAAGAACACCGCGGTGCAGTACGGCGAGGTCAAGATCAACATCGTCGACACCCCGGGCCACGCCGACTTCGGCGGCGAGGTCGAGCGCGGGCTGACCATGGTCGACGGCGTTCTGTTGTTGGTCGACGCCAGCGAAGGGCCACTCCCGCAAACTCGATTCGTTCTCCGCAAGGCGTTGGAAGCGCGGCTTCCGGTGATCCTGGTCGTCAACAAGATCGATCGTCCCGACGCCCGCACATCGGATGTCGTGAACGAGGTCTACGAATTGTTCATCGACCTGGATGCCGACGAATCTCAGATCGATTTCCCGATCGTGTACTGCAACGCACGCGTGGGGGCCGCGTCGATGGATCCGGATGTCGCAGGGCACGACCTCAAGCCGCTGTTCGAGTTGTTGCTGGACCACATCCCGGCCCCCTCTTACGATCCCGACCATCCTCTGCAAGCTCTAGTAACCAATCTCGATGCGTCGCCGTATGTTGGTCGCCTCGCACTGTGCCGCGTGTTCCACGGAACCATCGATCGTGGCGCGCCGGTTGCATGGTGCCGCGCCGACGGAACCATCGAAACCGTCAAGATCACCGAGCTCTACATCACCGAAGGACTAGATCGGGTCGATGCCGAGCACGTGGGGCCGGGAGAGATCATCGCCATCGCAGGACTAGCCGACGTGACCATCGGAGAGACCCTCTCGGATCCTGTCGATCCTCGTCCGCTTCCTGTCAGTCACTTCGACGACCCCAGCTTGTCGATGACGATCGGGATCAATACCTCGCCGCTATCGGGTCAGGACGGAAACAAGCTGACCGCGCGCCTGGTGACCAACCGGCTCGATTCGGAGCTCGTCGGAAACGTCTCGATCAAGGTCTTGTCGACCGAGCGTCCCGACACGTGGGAGGTGCAGGGCCGCGGTGAGCTCCAACTTGCCGTATTGGTCGAGATGATGCGACGCGAGGGATTCGAGCTGACGGTGGGCAAGCCGCAGGTCGTCACCAAAGAGATCGATGGCCGCCTGAACGAGCCGGTCGAGCGCCTGACGATCGACGTTCCCGAAGACTTCATGGGAGTCGTCAGTCAGTTGATAGCGCTGCGCAAAGGTCGCCTCGAGAACATGGTGAACCACGGCACGGGTTGGGTCCGCATGGAGTACCTGATCCCAGCTCGCGGCCTGATCGGGTTCCGAACGGAGTTCATGACGGAAACGCGCGGAACGGGCTTGTTGCACCACGTATTCGATCGCTACGAGCCGTGGCACGGAGAGCTGAGGACCCGACCTACCGGGAGCCTCGTCGCCGACAGGCGTGGCATGTCCACCGCTTACGCGCTGCTAAGTCTTCAAGACCGAGGCTCCATGTTCATCCCACCGGGAGTCGAGGTTTACGAAGGGATGATCGTCGGTGAGAACGCGCGAGCCGACGATATCGACGTCAACCCGACCAAAGAGAAGAAGCTGACCAACATGCGCTCGGCATCCGCCGACGACTTCGTGAGACTCATCCCCCACCGCCAGCTTTCCCTCGAGCAAGCTCTGGAATTCATAAAGGACGACGAGTGCGCGGAAGTCACACCGAACGTCGTCAGACTACGGAAGGTGATCCTGCCCGGGATAGAACGCGTCCGGGCTGCTAGACGCTCTTCCCCCTAGTAATCCGGCAGCGAGCCGTCTAGCGTGGTGGTGGATGAACGCAGCTCGGCGAGCTATAGCAATGTCGGCCGCCTGTGCTTTCTTGGTGGTAGCTGCGATCGTCCCGCAAGCCTCTTCCGCCGGCGCACCTTTCTCGTACGGCGTGGCAGCGCAAGCCGACGGTCACAGCGCGATCTTGTGGACGCGAGTCGACTCCGAAGGATCGGTGCCGTACCAAGTTGCTACCGACCGGACGTTCAAACACCTGGTGGCCCATGGGTCGTCCAGCGCAACGCCGGCGACAGACCTCACGGTCAAGCCGACCGTTTCGCACCTCGATCCCACCACCAAGTACTTCTATCGCTTCGGTTCGTCCGGCACCGGCTTCTCTGACACCGGCACCTTCAAGACGCTGCCGGCGAGATCGAGCGCGGTACCCGTGAAGATCTCGTTCACGGGTGACTCCGACATCTTGTGGACCAGCGCGCCTCAGGGCGATACGCAGCCGCCCTTCGCGGTCCTAGACCGCATCCGCGAAGAGCATCCGAACATGTTCGTCTACATGGGCGACACGATCTACTCCGACTCCGAAACGCACGCCCCGACGGCCATGACCTTCGATGAGAAGGCGCAGAAGTACAAAGACAATCGGTTAGCCGCGACTCAGAACCTCCTGAAGTCGACATCTACGTGGGCGATGTGGGACGACCACGAGGTCATAAACGATTTCGACGGAGCTCAGCTCGCGCAGGACAACCCTTCGCTCCTTCAAGCAGGTCGAGATGCGTTCAACAGCTACTGGCCGGTCCACGAAGATCGCTACTACCGCAAGGTCCCGTATGGGAAGAACGCGGACATGTTCTTTTTAGACGAGCGTTCGTACCGCACGCAATCTGCAGACGAGGCAAGCAGTCCATGCCGCGATAGCAACGGCAAGCTGGACAACGCGCCGACCATGCCCCAATCGGACCGAGCCGACCTCGGCTATGGGCCTGCAAACCCTGCGTGCATCGACCACGTCAACGATCCATCGCGGACGATGCTCGGTGCCGAACAGCTTCAGTGGATCGAGAACGGTTTGCTCAAGTCGAAAGCCAAATGGAAGTTGGTGATGAACGAGGTCGTCATAAGCCAGTTATTCGTGATCCCATACGACCGGTGGGACGGCTACCCGGCCGAACGAACTGCCTTGCTTCAGTTCATCGCCGACCATCACATCAAGAACGTCGTTTTCCTCACGACGGACATCCACGCGAACTTTGCAAGTCGCGTCTATGTGGACATCACGAAGGATCCGCAACCGGTTGCATACGAGATCGCGACGGGGCCGATCCAGACGTGCACCCTCAAGTGCGAGATCGAGACCGTGACGTCCCAGGGCGCCGGCGAGCTATTCAAGAACTTCCTGATCTCCCACCATCTCATCGACGTCGATTGCGTCAACTTCGACTCCTACGGCTACGACGATGTCGTTATCCCCTCTACTGGGAGATCGATGACGAACACGTTCAAGACCGATGAACCTGCACCCGGAGGCGGTGGAAAGATCATGACGGACACGAAGGGCAACTCCCCGAGAACGTGTCAGCCCATCACGCTCAAGTCGGGAGAGCTGACTCCGTCTCACTGAATCGAGCGGTATCGCTCGGCAAGTCGATCACCGGCAACCGCAGCGTGAACACCGCGCCGCCGTCCGGCGCGTTACTCGCAGACACGTCTCCGTGATGACGCTCGACGATCCCAGCAACGATCGAGAGCCCCAACCCCGCCCCGTTGGGACCACTTTCGCGTTTCGTCGGATCTCTCCAGAATCGATCGAAGACGTGTTCCAGAGCGTCGGCAGTCAAACCGGGCCCGTGGTCGCGCACCGATGCTTCTGCCCATCGCCCGCGAACATCCAGAGACACCTCTATGGGCGAGCTTGTAGGGGTATGGACGATGGCGTTGTTGAGCAAGTTTGCAAACGCTTGGCGCAAGCGGCTCTCATCCGCCATCACCGAGACGTCCTGCGTTGCCTCGAGATCGATCCTTCGCTCCGGAGCGATGGCGCGAGCATCGGAACAGGAGTCGGCCAACAACGCCTTCAGGTCCACCATGGCCATGCTCGACTCTCTGAGCTCATCCAGATGCGCGAGCACCAAGAGATCCTCGACGAGAACCCCCATGCGCGCGGCCTCTTCTTCGATCCGCCTCATAGAAACGCTGAGGTCTTGGGGGCGGGCGCCGGCTCCCCGGCGGAATAACTCCGCATAACCGCGGATCGAGGTCAGCGGCGTTCGCAACTCGTGGGACGCGTCCGCAAGGAACCGCCGAAGCCGCTCTTCGGATCGAGTTCGCGCGTCCATCGACTGCTCGATCCGCGCAAGCATCGCGTTGAGCGCGATGCCGAGGCGGCCGACCTCGGTGCGCGAGTCGGCGGGTTCGACGCGGCGAGCGAGATCGCCGCCCGCTATGGCTTCGGCCGTTTCTCCCATCGAATCCAATGGCCGCAGAGACCGACGGATGATCACCCATGCGGCACCTGCCAGCATCGCGATCACCAACGCCGCGACGATGCCTTCTATCAACAACAAGTGATGGAGCGTTTGCTCGACCTCGCGCAACGGCACGGCAACGAGCAAAGTCTGGCCGGAGCTCAGGGGAGCCGCCAAGACCCTGAAGTGGTAGGAGCGATCCGTTTCTGCGCCCGTCGTGAAGATGAGGTCGTCTTCGGTCTTCGCGGCCCCCGCCGGCAGCTGCGGTCGGTAGCTGGTGGACCCCGTGAATCCGAGCTCCATCCGCGCGATAACGGTTCCCGCGGACGAACGGATCTCGCCGAACGTTGCCGGGGGCAGGTCGTCCCCCGACCCTTGTGCAGTCGGGTACTGAAGATGCTCCAACAAGATATGCAGCATCGGCTCTTCGGACGCTCTCAGCTGTCGATCGACCCGATTGAAGAGAAAGCCGTGCAGCGCCTCGTAGGTCGCCGCGCCCAATGCCACGAGTCCAGCAAGGACGAGGCCGCTCAAGATGAGCAGCAAACGAGTCCGTAACATCAGGCCTTCTCGGGCGGCACGCGCATCGAATAGCCCACGCCGCGCACCGTGTGGATCAACCGGGATCCCGAAACTTCGATCTTTTTACGAAGATAGTGGATGTAGGTGTCGAGGACATTCGCGTCGCCCCCGAAGTCGTATTCCCAAACGTGGTCGAGGATCTGTCCTCGCGTCAGCACCATGCGCGGATTCAACATGAGGTACCGCAGCAACCTGAACTCCGTGTCTGTCAGGTCGATCCCTTGTCCATCTCTCCAGACCTCTCTTGTATCCATGTCCATCACGAGATCCGCAAACTCGATTCGACTCGAATCGCCGCCGTCGGGTTGCGTTCTGCGCAAGATCGCATGGATGCGCGCGACCACCTCTTCAAGACTGAACGGCTTCGTCACGTAATCGTCGCCACCAACCGTGAGCCCGCGTACTTTGTCCGCGGTCGCATCTCGGGCCGTTAGGAACAACACGGGGACACGGTGTCCGGTTGAACCGATCTGTTTTGCAACTTCGAACCCGTCGATATCGGGCAGCATCACGTCCAAGATGATCAATTCGAAAGGTTGGGCCCTCGCGACCCGCACGGCGTCCCGCCCCGTCCCGGCAGTCGACACCTCGAACCCCTCATATCGACGAGCCATCGCGAGCAGATCCGTGATGTTGGGCTCGTCGTCGACCACCAGCAGGCGGCCTTTGTTTCCGTTCACCCCGTGATTATCCGAAGATCGTCTGTGAACATCCTTAGAGCAAGATTAGAGGCGCCGTAAGGCGAGCGGGGAGCCCACGAGTCTCAGATGCCTCACAGGAATGGCTTAGACGGCGCTTATGTTGATGGTGAATCCTCAGTGAGTCGCAATCACCTATCTCAGCACCACCGGTCAGGAGGACCACACTTGGACACTCCCGTATGGCCCCCGCCCGAGGAGCCCGATCGCCCGGACGGCACGTTCCCGTCCGAGCACCCGGAAGACGGAACATCCCGGCCGCGCCGGCGGGTGGCCGGAAAAACGCTTGCCGCGCTGGTCGCGCTTGCCCTTATCGCTGCGGGCGGCGGCGGGTTCGCGGTGGATTCGCTGCTTCTTCACCACAATGGATCGTCAGCTCAACCCACCGAGAGTGTTGCCCTAGTGCAGAGCGATCAGACCCCACCAAGCTCGTCGCTGACGCAGATGATCAAGACCGTCCTGCCATCGGTTGTGAACATCCACGTTACCGAGCTAACGCCCGGGCTCTTCGGGAGCGGCGGAACCCAACGCGCGGAAGGCTCCGGCATCGTTCTTTCGAAGTCTGGCTTAATCCTCACCAACAATCACGTGGTCGCCAATGCGACGAAGGTGACCGTGTCGTTCACGGACGGGCGCGACTCGACGACCGGAACGGTAGTCGGAACAGATCCACAGCACGATCTAGCTCTCGTACGCGTCTCGACGAGCGATCTCACGCCCATCACGCTCGGGCACTCCGACAACCTTCAATTGGGTGACACCGTCACCGCGCTGGGTTTCCCGCTCGACCTCGGAGGTCCCACAGTTACTCGTGGGATCGTGTCGGGGCTCAAGCGTGACATCACCGTCTCATCGGACTCCACCGGCGGAAGCGAGCATCTCACCGGGCTGATCCAGACCGACGCGGCGATCAATCCCGGTAACTCCGGGGGACCGCTCGTCGACTCGAACGGCAACCTGGTCGGGATAGATACCGCGGCGGCATCGGCCGCGTCCGCCGAGAACACGG
>JAXDJM010000120.1:0-2802 GCA_034665605.1 Actinomycetota bacterium
CGACCCCACGGGGGGCGTGGGACACCGAGGCAGGTGCGACCCCCGAGGGCCCGGTTGCAAGCATGAACGCCACGATGAAGGCGACCAACAAGGTGGCGAGAGCGATGCGGCGCCGGACGACCCGTAGTCGGTTGCGGCGCCGGATCCGGGCGGTCGGAAAGCGATAGACGCGGCCCGAGACCTGGTGTCCCTGAAGCTCTTCGACCCTGACTGCCATCTCTGTCTCCCTCCTCGATCGCCGCCCTGCCCTCTGGTTCAAGACGTTAGTGAGGGCCTGTGACAGGTTTTGGACCGAGTCGTTGGCCGAACGTCTGTTCGTGACGTTATGCGAACGGGCGTTCGTATGTCAAGCACAAATCGAACAGACGTTCTTGCACCGCGCCCGGTTTGTGACTACACTCACCCGAACGTCAGTTCGGAAGAAACGGTCCGATCGCCCGGAATCGCCTGAGAAGCGGAGGGAAACCATGATCGAGGGTCTCACCCAGCGGCAGCGAGAGACGCTCCTCTACATCGCCGAAGCGGTCTCGGAACGCGGCTACCCGCCCTCGGTTCGGGAGATCGGCGAGGCCCTCGGCCTTGCGTCTCCGTCCACGGTCCACTCTCACCTGCAGCAGCTCGTGAAGAAGGGCTACATCCGGATCGATCCCACCAAGCCGCGCGCCATCGAGCTCCTCTACGACCCCGAAACGGGACTTGCGGCAGAACGGCGACCGGTTCGGTCGGTTCCCCTGCTCGGACGCATCGCTGCGGGCACGCCGATCATGGCCCAGGAGAACGTCGAAGACGTCTACCCGATGCCGGCCGACCTCGTCGGTGACGGCAACGTGTTCATGCTCGAGGTGCACGGGGAGTCGATGATCGATGCCGGCATCAACGACGGCGACTTCGTGATCATCCGCCAGCAACCGACCGCGCATTCGGGCGAGATCGTCGCCGCGATGATGCCCAGCGACTACTCCGACACCCCGGAAGCAACCGTCAAGACGATCCGCCACAAGGGGTCCGCGATCATGCTCGAGCCCGCCCACCCCAAGATGCAACCGTTCGAAGCCCCTGCCGGAACCGAGATCCTGGGCAAGGTCGTCGCGGTCTTCCGAAAGCTCTAGCTCAAGTACCCGGCAAGCTCCGACATCAAGGCGCGCGGCACGCGCGCAACGAGCCGCGTTCCATTCTCGCCGTACTCCTCTTTGAGGACTTCGCCTTCTTCGTGAACGCGGGCGACGATCTCACCATGTGCGAACGGAACCTCTAGCGTCACCTCCACCTTCAGGCGCGCCAGCTCGGCTTCGATCCCGTCGACGAGCGCATCCAAACCGTCGCCGGTCTTCGCCGACACGAGCACGGCCTCGGGGTAGCGATCCGCAAGCTCCTGCCGCCGCTCTGCGTCCACTAGGTCGATCTTGTTCATCACGAGCATCGACGGCTTGTCCACGACCCCGATCTCGACAAGGACCGAGGAAACCGCGCCGATCTGCCGGTCCGGGTCCCTGCTCGCATCGACAACGTGGATCAAGAACGTCGAGTCGTTGACCTCCTCGAGGGTCGAACGGAACGCCTCGACCAGCTGGTGCGGGAGCTTTCGCACGAAGCCCACCGTGTCGGTGAGCAGCAGGGCCCGCCCGGACGGCAGCTCGTAGCGGCGCGTCGTCGGATCGAGCGTCGAGAAGAGCTTGTCTTCCACGAGCACCTGCGCGTCGGTCATGTGGCGCAACAGCGTGGACTTCCCCGCGTTGGTGTATCCCACGAGCGCGCCCACCGGCGAGCCTGTACGAGTCCTCTGCTTGCGCTTAACGCGGCGCGTCCGCTCGAGATCCTGAAGGTCCTTCTTGACCCGCTGGATGCGACGCAGGATCGCGCGGCGTTCCGCTTCGAGCTGCGTCTCGCCCGGCCCCCGCGTCCCGATGCCACCTCCGAGCCGCGACAACACGTCGCCCCAGCCTCGCAAGCGCGGAAGCCGGTAGTTGAGCTGCGCCAGCTCGACCTGCAGCTTCCCTTCAGCCGAGCGCGCGTGCTGAGCAAAGATGTCGAGGATCAATCCGGTGCGATCGATGATCTTGAGGCCGCGCTCGGCGAGCGGGTTCACACCGGCGATGTCTTCGAGGTTCCGTCCCTGCGCAGGCGTCAGCTCGTCGTCGAAGATGATCATGTCGGCGTCGAGCGTCGCAGCGACCTCGACGACCTCTTTCGCTTTGCCCTTGCCCAGATACGTCGCGGGATCGGGAGCGTCGCGCCGTTGCACCATGCGATCCAGAGATTCGGCCCCCGCAGTGTCTGCCAACGCCTCGAGCTCATCGAGCGACCACTCGGCATCGTCGCTCGATGACGAGCCGAACGCAGCGGAAACTAGGACGGCGGTCTCGCGCTCGGGCCGTGTGGCGTAGCCGTCGCGTTTGGTCAGGTGACGACCCTCCGCAGGCGCTCGACGCCCTCCTCCAACTTCTCGTCGGCAAGCGTCAGCGAGAAGCGCACGAACCCTTCGCCAGAGGGGCCGTAACCGTTGCCCGGCGCGACGACGATCGCCGCTTCTTCCAACAAGAAAGTGGTGAACGAAGCAGACGTGTGACCGTCGGGAACGGGAGCCCATACATAGATCGAGCCGCGCGGGGGCTCGACGATGATCCCGAGCGACTTCAGCCCGTCGCACAACAGGTCGCGCCGGTGCCGGTAGCGCTCGACGAACTCGGCCAGCGGTTCTTGAGGTCCTTCGAGCGCCGCGATGCCGGCGCGCTGCAGGGCATCGAATATGCCCGAGTCGATGTTGGTCTTCAATCGCTTGATCGCTTCGATCGCGGGGGCCGC
>JAXDJM010000121.1:0-15895 GCA_034665605.1 Actinomycetota bacterium
GATGTCGGCTTTCTCTTCTAATGCGTCGCGCGCCTCGGCAGGATCGGTCACTTCGACCTCGATCTTCGATCCGAACGGAGCATTGCGTTGCGCGCTCCGTATCGCTTGCGCTACTCCGCCTGCTGCAGCCACGTGGTTGTCCTTGATCAAGATTCCATCGTCTAGGCCGAACCGGTGGTTGGCACCGCCGCCCACCGACACCGCGTACTTCTCTACAACCCGCAAACCGGGTGTGGTCTTCCGCGTATCGACGATGCGAACGCCCGTTCCATCGACGGCTTCGACGAACTCCGCAGTGAGTGTGGCGATCCCGGAAAGGTGCCCCAGGACGTTCAATGCGGTGCGTTCGGCCCCCAGCACGACCTCGAGCGGGCCTTCCATCCGAGCCAGCACCGCGCCGCCCTCGACCCTCTCGCCTTCTTTGGCGATTGCCTCCCACGCCACCCGTCCAAGATGCTCGAAACAAGCACGAGCCAGGTCGATCCCCGCGACGACCAGAGGTGAACGAGCCTCGATCCGTGCCGCCACAGCCTCTCCTCGGGCGATCGCGCGGGTGGTGGCGTCGCCGCGCCCGATGTCCTCGGCCAGCCACCCCTCGACGAGCCGATCTACGAGCGACCGATCGAGCTCCATCTACAACCGCTCGACTCGGTAGCCGCTTTCGGCCAGCTCCTTCGTGACACTTGCGATGTGATCCGGCCCTCGCGTTTCGATCTGCAACGCGACGTCGACCTCGCCCAGATGCATCGACACGCCCTCGCGGTGATGCTCTACACCGACCACGTTGGCTCCTGCTTGCGCGATCAACCCCAACAAACGATGAAGCTCACCGGGGTGATCCGAGATCCGCGTGTGGAATGCGAAGTAGCGGCCCGAGGAGCTCAGTCCAAAGCGGATCACACGCAGCAGCAATAGCGGATCGATGTTGCCTCCGGACAGAACGACTACCACCGGAGGAACAATCTCGCTCGCGTTCTGCAGCAACGCTGCAACTGCGGAGGCTCCGGCGGGCTCGAGCACGAGCTTCATCCGCTCGGCCGCGACTACGAGGGCTTCGGCTATCGCTTCGTCGGTAACGGTGACGACATCGTCCACCTGTTCCCGCACATGAGCGAACGTGAGATCGCCCGGGCGGTTGGCTGCGATCCCGTCCGCGATCGTGGACATCGAGTCAAGAGTTATCGGCGCACCGTTTTCCAGGGAAGGAACGAACGCCGCGGCCCCCGCGGCCTCGACGCCGACGATGCGTACGTCATCGCGCAGGCCGCGCAACGCGGCCGCTATGCCGGAGATCAACCCACCGCCCCCCACGGGAACGATGACGGTACCGATATCGGATACCTGCTCCGAGATCTCGCAACCGACCGTGCCCTGACCCGCGATGACATGAGGGTGGTCGAAGGGATGAACGAATACCGATCCGCGTTCTTCGGCGAAGGCCTCGGCAGCTTCGAAGGCGGCCCCGAAATCCTTTCCGACGAGCTCGATCTCGGCACCGTACCGTCGCGTCGCCTCGACCTTGGGAAGCGATGCGGACTCCGGCATGAAAACGGTTGAGTGGGTGTCGGACAAGGTCGCCGCCAGCGCGACCCCCTGGGCGTGATTGCCGGCAGATGCCGCTACGACGCCACGCTCCTTCTCGGATGCGTCGAGTCTGCTGATCCTGTTGTAAGCGCCCCGGATCTTGAAGGAACCCGTTCTTTGCAGGTTCTCGCACTTGATGAAGACCTTCCCGCCGACCTGCGACGACAAGGCTCGCGACTCGTCCAAAGGAGTGCGAACGGCCACCCCCTCTAAGCGCGACCGCGCATCCTCGATCTGATCGAGTGTGACCAATCTCGGGTCCGACATCACTGAATCGTCCCACGCCCATCGCAAATCCACGCGACGATTGGGCCCATGCAGACCTGGTCGCCGGCCTCATGGCGTTCCAAGAAGGCGGCACAACAGCCCGACTGGCCCGACCAAGTCGCGCTCGAGGCCGTTCTCGAGGAGTTGCGCAAACTGCCGCCCCTCGTGTTCGCGGGAGAAGCACGATCTCTCAAAGCGGCCATTGCGAAGGCAGGTCGCGGCGAGGCCTTCGTCCTCCAGGCCGGCGATTGTGCCGAAGCCTTCGGCGACTTCCAGGCCGACGACATCCGGGACAAGCTGAAGATCATCTTGCAGATGGCGGTCGTCCTCACTTACGCCGCAGGCTTGCCGGTGGTCAAGGTCGGGCGGATCGCAGGTCAATTCGCCAAGCCGCGGTCTTCTCCTAACGAGTCGCTCGAGGGACGGGAACTTCCCTCTTTCCGAGGACACGCCGTTAACGATCTTGCTTTCGATCCCGAGTCACGAAAGGCAGACCCCCACCGGTTGGTACAGGCGTACAACCAAAGCGCGGCAACGTTGAACCTCATCCGCGCGTTCACCAAAGGTGGATTCGCAGACCTCAACGCGCTGCACCTGTGGAACCAAGAGTTCGTCGCCGCGAGCAGTCAAGGTCGACGTTATGAAGCGATCGCCACACAGATCGAGCGCGCGCTTCGATTCATGGCCGCATGCGGTGTCGATCTCGGAGCAGATTCAGCATTGCACGAGGTCGATTTCTTCACGTCGCACGAGGCGCTGTTGCTCGGCTTCGAAGAAGCCCTGACGCGCAAGGACAGCCTGACCGGCGACTGGTACGACTGCTCGGCACACATGCTGTGGGTCGGCGAGCGCACGCGCGACGTTGACGGAGCCCACGTCGAGTTCTTAGCCGGGATAAACAATCCGGTCGCCAGCAAGCTGGGGCCAAGCGCGTCGCCCGACGACGTCATCGCCTTGTGCGAGCGTCTGAACCCGACCAACGAACCGGGACGGTTGACGCTCATCGCTCGCATGGGGGCCGCCCGGATCGCCGACGCCCTGCCGCCGCTTGTTGCCGCTACTCATGCCCATGGTCTAGAAGTGACGTGGATCTGCGATCCGATGCACGCGAACACATTCGTGTCCTCGAATGGTTACAAGACACGACGCTTCGACGACATCTTGAAAGAGATCGATCTCTTCTTCAAAGTTCACGCTGCAGAGGGGACGGCCGCCGCCGGCGTTCACCTCGAGCTCACGAACAATGACGTCACCGAATGCACCGACTCGACGATCTTGGACGAGCACCTCGATCGCGCCTACGAAGCTTTGTGCGATCCGCGGCTCAATGCAAGCCAGTCCCTCGACCTCGCGTTCCAGCTCAGCGAGCTACTCCAGGCACGCTAGAGAGACGGCGCGACTTCTATCGACCGAGCCGACCTCGGATCGAGGCGAGGACCTCGTCGTGCTCGGCGTGACGCCCAGTGGCCTTCTTCGAATACACGAGATCGGCGTCCACGCTCACCTCATAGACCCCTCCACGGGAAGGGATGATCTTGATGTCCGAGATGTCGTGCTCGAACTCGGCTAATAGCAAGTCCGTCAGACCGACGGCTCTAGGCCCGTAGCCTCACTGCGCGCAGTACTCGATCGTGATCTCCACTACCGTTCAGTCTACCGAGACGTACGCTTGATCCACGCGATCCACACGATCCACGTGAACCAAAGGAGGCTATAGATGGGAGCTGCCGCGGTCGTGATCGTCGTCGTGGTCGCGCTCGTTCTTCTGCTGCTGATCTTTTCCTATAACGGCATCATCCGGTTGCGGAACCGGATCGATGCAGCGTTCGCGCAGATCGACGTTCAACTCCGTCGCCGGCACGATCTCATCCCAAACCTCATCGAATCGGTCAAGGGCTATGCAAGCCACGAACGCGAGACTTTCGAATCGGTCACGCGCGCCCGGCAGCAGGCAGTTTCTGCCACCGGCGTCGAACCACAAGCCCAAGCCGAGGGACAACTGACACAGAGTTTGCGACAGCTGCTGGCGGTGGCGGAGGCATACCCAGAGTTGAAAGCAAACCAGAACTTCCTCGCCCTGCAAGAGGAATTGACGGGCACCGAGTCGCGCATCGCTTTCTCTCGGCAGTTCTACAACGAGCAAGTGCTTGCCTACGACACGAAGATCCAATCGTTCCCTGGGAACCTCTTCGCGCGGATGTTCAACTTTCGCCCACGGCAGTACTTCGAAACCGAAGAAGACTCTCGCGGAGCGGTTCAGGTCGACTTCGGGGCCGGATCCTCCGGATCCACGGACGCGCACTAGAGATGTACAACCGCGTCGCATCAAACGTTCGGAAATCGTGGATCCTGATCGTTGGGTTCACTCTTTTCGTCGTTCTGATCGGATTGGTATTCGGTTACGTGACCAACTCCGGCTTCTGGGGAGTGGCTATCGCGGCGATCGTCGCGATAGCGATGACGTGGGGCTCGTACTTCTCTTCGGACAAAGTCGCTCTATCCATGAGCCACGCCCGGCCTGCGGAGGAGAAGGACTACCAACAGCTCCACAACATCGTGGAGGCATTGAGCCTCGCCGCGGGGATCCCCAAGCCCAAGGTCTATATCGTCGACGACCCTGCCCCCAATGCATTCGCAACCGGACGAAATCCCGAGCACGCTGCGATCGCGGTTACGACGGGACTCTTGGAAAAGATGGATCGCGACGAGCTAGAAGGTGTTCTGGCACACGAGCTCTCTCATGTGAAGAACCGCGACACGCTCGTGATGACCCTCGCCGTGACTCTCGTCGGCGTCATCGTGTTGCTCGCAGATTTCCTGTTGCGCGCCCTCTGGTGGGGTGGCTTCGGCGGCGATAGCCGGGAAGGGAACAACCCACTCGGAGCAATCTTCGCGGTGCTCGGCATCGTCTTGCTATTCATCGCTCCGGTCATAGCGCAGGTGTTGCAGTTCGCCATCTCGCGACAACGCGAGTTCCTTGCCGACGTCGACGGTGTCTTTTTGACGCGTTACCCCGACGGATTGATCCATGCCCTTCAGAAGCTAGATGACGATCCCACCGTCGTGCGAACCGCGAGTCGAGCTACAGCACATCTGTGGATCGAGTCACCGATCGCGCGTCAGGCGAACGGCAAAGCATCTAAACAGGGAGCATGGTTGAACCGGCTCTTCGATACGCACCCGCCGCTCCAGGATCGGATCCGTGCGCTCGAAGAGGCCGAGGCCGGCGGAAAGTTGCCCGAGGACGCTACCGCCCGCGCCTGACGGCCGACGCTTCGCCCGTGTCCTCGAGCGCCTGTGCGGCGGTTGCAAGCGCCACGTGCGAAAAAGCCTGAGGGAAGTTCCCCACTAACCGCTTGCGCGTTGTGTCGTACTGCTCGGAGAGCAAGCCGACGTCATTCCTTAGCTCCAAAAGTCGCTCGAACAATGCCGTTGCTTCGTCGGTTCTTCCCATCAGCGCGAGACAATCGACAAGCCAGAACGTGCACAAGATGAACGTTCCCTCACCAACGGGAAGACCGTCGTCGACCTTGCCGGTCCGGTAACGGCGGATCAGACCGTCGACCATGAGCTCTTCCTGGATCGCTTCAACCGTCGACACGATTCGGGGATCATCGGGAGGAAGGAATCCGACGATCGGCATCATCAAGAGGCTCGCGTCGAGCTCGTCGTCACCGTAGACACGGGTGAAGGCCCCGCGTTTCTCGCTCCAACCGCGTTCGACGACCTCGTCGAAGATCTCTTTGCGTACTTGCTTCCAGTGATCGAGGGGACCGTCTTTTCCGAACCTCTCTATGGCGGCGATCCCTCGATCGACGGCGACCCACGCCATGACCTTTGAGTGAACGTGATGCTCTCGACCCGAGCGGCTTTCCCAGATCCCGTCATCCGGCTCCTGCCAGTGGTCGCAGACGAACCCGGTGATGGCGACCTCGAGTTCCCACTGATCATCCGGAGTCTCGACGCCCGCGCGACGAGCGGAGTGGAAGGAATCGAGAACCTCGCCGTAGACATCGAGTTGGAACTGTTGGCTCGCTGCATTACCGATGCGCACCGGACGCGATCCCTCGTATCCGGCTAGACCGTCCAGCGCGCGTTCGTAGAGCCTTCGCTCGCCGGTTACCGAATACATGATCTGGAGATCTTTCGGGTCGCCCGCGACGGCCCGCAGCAACCACTGATGCCACTCGCGCGCTTCCCCCTTGTATCCATGAGCAAGGAGTACCTCGAGGGTGAACGTCGCGTCGCGCAACCAGCAGAACCTGTAATCCCAGTTCCTAACGCCACCGAGTTGCTCGGGCAGCGACGTGGTGGCAGCGGCAACGATGCCGCCCGTGGGTGAGTATGTCAGCGCCTTCAGCGTGAGCAGGCTTCTGATCTGAGCATCACGGTATTCACCCTCGTAGGAGCACTTGCCGACCCACTCCCTCCAGAACTCGTCGGTGCGTTCTACGAGCTCGTCCGCATACAACAGGAGCCCAGCGCGTCTCGAAACTTCATGGGAAGGCCGATACTCCGCGACGAACGAGACCTTGTCTTTCTCCGAGACGCTGAAACGGGCTCGAGCCGCGAACCCCTCGACTACGAGATCGACATCGCCAACGAGGTCGATGGCGTCCGGCCCACCGATGGACTCGACCGAGCGCGCGGTCGACTGCTTCATCCACGGAGCGATGTTTCCGTAGTCGAATCGCGGCGCAAATTCCATCTCCATATCGACGCTTCCACTGATCCCGTGAATGACCCGGACGATCAGGTCTTCAGGGGTGACGGTACGAGGGTTGTGTGGATTCGACGTCTCTTCGAGAGGGAGGCAGTCGGTGAGCGAAGCGGAACCGGTATCGGTCTCGAAGATCGTCTCCAGGATCAGACTGTCGTCGTGATACCGGCGTCGTGACTTGAACGGGCCGCGTGGCGCGATCCGCCATCGTCCCCCCTTCTTGTCGTCGAGAAGGGCGGCGAATGAAGAAGGGGAATCGAACCTGGGAAGGCACAGCCAATCGATCGATCCATCGCGCGATATCAAGGCGATGGAGTGGGTATCGCCGATGATCGCGTAATCCTCGATAAGAGCCATGGGCCTATACCTACACTGCCGCGCGCAGTTGCTTGACCCACGATGCGATCGCGCTCACTGCCTCGACCCACGCGTCTTGGGTTGAACGACCGGACGACTTTCGGACCTTGAAAGAGTGATCCCCGTCTTCGATGATGACGAGAGAGCTATGGGGTAGGCGAGCTCTGACGGACTCCAACGTGTCGAGGGGGCAGAAAGGGTCGCGCGTCCCTTCGACGAACAACATCGGAGCCTTCACATCGCTCAGATGCGCGTCGCGCATCCGATCCGGCCGTCCGGGGGGATGAAGTGGATATCCCAAGAACACGAGCCCATCGACGCTAGTGGTCGTCGCTACGTGCGACGCGATCCGCCCGCCCATCGACTTTCCGCCAATGACTAGAGGGAGGCCGGCGTGAGATTTCGTCAGGTGCTCGACAACTTCTCTGTAGGTTCGTTCCAAGACCGGCTGGCGGTCCGGAACCTTCCGACCTTGCTCCATGTACAAGAAGTTGAACCGCGCGACCACAAGCCCGGCCGCGCCGAGTCGCTCTGCAAAGAACGCCATGAACTCGCTATCGAGACCGGAACCGGCCCCGTGGCCCAAGACAACCAGGGTTTGGGCCGACGCCCGGTCGCCGGTCAGGACGAGAGAGATGTCCCCGCCCGAGACGGCGAGGCTGTCTGCCACCTTTGTTACAAGCCGACAGGGGGAGCCGGGAACGTTCTCCGCCGACCGGCCTCATCGATGGCATCGGACTTCATCGCGCGCCGCACTCGGCGCAAGTCTTTGAAAGGAACAAGAGCCATCCGGGATTGCGAGCTCATGGCCTCTTCGACGGCGCGCTGGATCCGGTCGATCTCCTCCAAGGAACGCTCGTAGCGCGCTTGGAGGTCCGCGGCTTGCTTCTCAAGCGCCAAGATGCGGGTCACGCCGGCGAGATTGATGCCCTCGTTGGTGAGTTCCTGGATCTTTCGCAATAGCTCTATGTCGTTCTCGGAGTAGCGACGCGTGTTTCCCTGGGTCCGCTGTGGCCTCAACAAGCCTTTTCGTTCGTATACGCGCAGAGTTTGCGGGTGGACACCTGCGAGCTCGGCGGCAACCGAGATGATGTAGATGGCCTGACCTCTCGCGTCGCCCTCGCGGCGAGACGGCCCTCCATTTGGTGTAGCCATCTATCCCTCCTTCGGTCAGGAAGCCTTGCGATCTCGAACCACGGTTCGGTCGAGATGCTCACGAGGATTCCCTTTGTGGACCTGCGCGAACTGTTCGAGCAACTCTTTCTCTTCCTTCGTTAGTTTCTGTGGGACCTCTACCTCGATCACGACGAAAAGGTCGCCGCGGCCGCTCTTGCCGCGCGGCGCGCCGCGGCCCCGGACCCTCAGTCGCTTGCCGTTGCGCGTGCCTGCGGGCACCTTCACCGTTACCGATCCGTCCAGCGTCGGCACCGTCAATTGGGTCCCAAGCGCGGCTTCCGTGAAGGTGACGGGAACCGTTATCTCGAGATCCCCGTTGCCTTTCTGTCGGAAGAACTCGTGCGGCGCGACGTGTGTCACGACAAATAGATCACCGGGTTGCCCGCCGTCGGGAGCCGGACCGCCTTTGCCTGCAACTTTGATGCGAGCGCCGTCCTTCACCCCAGGCGGGATGCGAACCTTCGCCCCGTTGATCGTCACGGTCGCGCCGGCGACGGCGTCTTCAAAGCTCAGATCGACCTGCGTCTCGAGGTCTTGGCCGCGCTGAGGTCGTTGGCGAAAGCCGAATCCACCCAGCAGATCGTCGAACGCACCGCCGCCGGCTCCGCCGCCACCGAAGAGGTCTCCGAGATCGCCGATATTGATGCGGACGCCGCCACCCTCGCCGGGTTGGAAGCCGTAGACGCGCTCGCCGCCTGCCTCAACGAACGCGCGCAGCTGGTCGTACTCGCGCCGCTTCTCTTCGTTCGACAGGATCGCGTGCGCTTCGGAGATCTCCTTGAAACGCTGCTCCGCGGCCGGGTCGCCCTCGTTCGCGTCCGGGTGGTATTTCTGGGCAAGCTTTCTATAAGCCTTTTTGATCTCGTCTTTCGTCGCCGTCTTCGAGACCCCGAGAACTTTGTAGAAATCCTTGTCGGCCCACTCGCGCTGTGACATCGCTTAAGCCTCCGCGCCCTTCGAGTTCACGGACTCGTTAGATGATCCCTGCGGGGGGTTAGCTACGACGACCATTGCCGGTCGCAACAGCTGGTCCTTGAACATGTAGCCGCGCCGGTACACCGACTCGACAACGGGCTCCGACACGTTCGGGTCTTCGTGAGACTCGACGGCTTGATGGATCCGAGGATCGAACGCCGCGCCTTCGGCGGCGATCTCCTGCAGACCCTCGCGCTCGAGCGCCGAACGCAGCTCCTTGAAGACGAGCTCTACACCCGCGCCGCCTTCGCCATGCGCTATGGCGAGCTCGAAGTTATCCAATACCGGCAGGAGGTTCTCGACCAGGCGCGCACCCGCACGCGACGCGGCCGCGGCTTGGTCCTTCATCACCCGCTTGCGGTAATTGTCGAACTCCGCTTGGAGCCGCTGCAGGTCTGCCAGGTAGTCGTGCTGTGCTTGAGACTCGAGGATCTCTTGTTCCTCTTGCACCTCAGCCGCTGCGACGTCAGACGTCGCAGCAGCCGTATGGCGCTTGTCCTCTACTTTCACTTTGATCGGTACACCTCGTTCTTGCGTCATCAGGCGGACTGCTGCTCGCCGCCCTCGTCAACGACCTCGGCGTCGACAACCTCGTCGTCACCTCCGCCGGACGTTGGGTCGCTCGACTGTTGCGCCCGCTGGTACATGACCTCCGCGAACTTCTGGGATGCCGTGAGCAAGGCTTCAGTCGTCTGGCGGATCCGATCGAGATCGGTTCCACCAACCGCGTCCTTGGCTTCCTGCAGCGCGTCTTCCACCAACTTGCGGTCGGACTCATCGAGCTTGTCGCCGTGTTCCTTGATCGTCTTCTCGGTTTGGTAGATGACGTTGTCCGCCTGATTGCGGGCTTCGGCTTCCTCACGCCGTTTTTTGTCCTCTTCGGCGTGGGCTTCCGCTTCTTTCATCATGCGCTGGATCTCGTCGTCGGCAAGCTTCGTGCCGCCAGTGATCGTCATCGACTGCTCTTTACCCGTACCGAGATCTTTCGCTGCAACGTTGACGATTCCGTTCGCGTCGATGTCGAAAGTCACTTCGATCTGAGGTAGCCCACGTGGCGCAGGTGGGATATCCGTGAGCTGGAACTTTCCGAGTGACTTGTTCCGGTAAGCCATCTCGGCTTCGCCCTGAAGGACGTGGATCTCGACGGACGGTTGGTTGTCGTCTGCCGTCGTGAATATCTCGGAACGCTTAGTCGGGATGGTCGTGTTGCGCTCGATCAAGCGAGTAAACACGCCGCCCTTCGTTTCGACACCAAGCGACAGCGGCGTCACGTCGAGGAGCAGCACATCTTTGACTTCTCCACGCAGCACGCCGGCTTGGATCGAGGCACCAACCGCGACCACCTCATCGGGGTTCACACCTTGATGTGGTTCCTTGCCACCGGTCAGGTCCTTGACGAGGTTCCTTACCATCGGCATCCGAGTCGAACCACCGACCAGGATTACGTGGTCGATGGCGGAAACGGATATCCCCGCGTCTTTGACCGCTTGGTTGAACGGACCTTTGCATTTGTCGAGCAGGTCTTCAGTCATGCGTTCGAACTCGCTGCGACTGAGCGACATCTCGAGATGGAGCGGTCCCTGCTCGGTCGCAGTTATGAACGGAAGGTTGATGTTGGTCGACTGAGTCGACGACAACTCGACCTTCGCCTTTTCGGCGGCTTCCTTCAGCCGCTGCAAGGCCATCTTGTCTTTGCCGAGGTCGACGCCGTTCTGATCCTTGAAAGTCTTGACGAGATGGTCGATCACGCGCTGGTCCCAGTCGTCGCCACCGAGATTGGTGTTCCCCGACGTCGACTTCACCTCGAACACGCCGTCGCCCAACTCGAGCAGTGAGACGTCGAACGTGCCGCCACCCAGGTCGAAGACCAGGATCGTCTGCTCACCTTCGGTCTTATCGAGCCCGTACGCGAGCGCGGCCGCGGTCGGTTCGTTGATGATCCTCAGCACCTCGAGCCCGGCGATCTGACCGGCCTCCTTGGTCGCCTGCCGTTGGGCATCGTCGAAGTACGCAGGGACCGTGATCACTGCTTCGGTCACCTTGTCCCCGAGATAAGCCTCGGCATCGGCCTTGAGCTTCATCAGGATCCGGGCAGAGATCTCTTGCGGGTTCCACCCCTTGCCATCGATATCGACCTTGTGGTCGGTCCCCATCTCGCGCTTGATCGACCGGATCGTGCGATCGGGGTTGGTGATCGCTTGGCGTTTCGCGACCTCTCCAACGAGGATCTCGCCGGACTTGGAGAACGCGACGACCGACGGGGTCGTTCTGCCGCCCTCCGCGTTGGGGATAACGGTCGGTTCGCCGCCCTCTAATGAGGCAACGACCGAGTTCGTGGTTCCCAGGTCGATCCCTACGGCTTTAGCCATGTTCTTCCTCCTGTATCCGGGCCGGTGCGGCCGAATCTGTGCAGATATGAGTGCCCTCAATGATGCAAGTTGAGTGCATCATTGTCAACTCTTGCAGGAGCGTCCGTATTCCCCCGCAGACGTTGATTTTGTCGACTAATCGACAATCGGTCGGCCGTCCCAGGCGGGCCCGTCACGACCGGCCCTGCGTGGGCGCACCTATACTCCGCTGCGGCAAATAGCAGCATGGGTCGTTCGGATCGATCCTCGAAAGGGATTTAGCCGGTGTCAGGCGTGGCAAAGGCCGTCATGGCGGCTCTCGTACTGGTGACGCTCGCCGCCTTCGCGCTTCGTGGGCGGGACCTCGTCGGCTTCCTCCGGCTCGGTGGCCCAGACGACCGGAAGCCCGAGAGCTACTCCCGCAAGGTCAAAGACCAGCTGGTGGTCGTCCTCGGCCAGCGGAAGCTCCTCCAATGGTCGCTGCCGGGGCTGATGCATTTCGTCATCTTCTGGGGCTTCCTCATCCTGTTCACGACCATCGTCGAGGCATTCGGAGCCCTTTTCATCACGAGCTTCCACATCCCCCTGATAGGGCAGTGGGGGCCCCTCGGGGCACTCCAAGACCTTTTCGTGGCGCTGGTGCTGGTCGGCATCGCCATCGCGTTCGGCATCCGCAAAATCCAGCGGCCCGGAAGGTTCCGCGGATCGCATCTGAAAGAAGCCGACTACATCCTCATCGCGATCGGCTCGATCATGGTGACGATCCTGCTGGCTCGCGCTGCCGAGATCGCGCTCGGGCATTTCCCGTACGACACGACGTGGACCCCTCTATCCAACTGGGTGGCAGGTGCACTGAGGGGCGCATCGCTGAATACGCGCAAGGCCTTCGACACGATCTTTCTGTGGTGGCACTCGCTCATCATCCTGGGCTTCCTCGTTTACATCACGTACTCGAAACACCTGCACATCATCACGTCACCGTTCAACGTCCTGTTCACGTCCGAACGGCCCAAAGGCGCGCTGAAACCGATGAACATCGATATCGAGAACATGACCGAAGACGACAAGTTCGGCGCGGCCGTGATCACCGACCTCACCTGGAAGCAACTGCTCGACACGTACACGTGCACCGAATGCGGCCGCTGCCAGAGCCAGTGCCCTGCTTGGAACACCGGGAAACCGCTGTCTCCCAAGCTCCTGATCATGGACCTCAGAGATCAGTTGTTCGAACACGGTCCCGCGCTCTTGAAAGCACACCGAAGCGGTGAGGACGCGTTCAAGGAGTTGGTCGGCCGGCTACCGTCGCTGAACCCGGAGGTCGTCGAGGACGAGGTGATCTGGGACTGCACGACATGCGGGGCATGCGTCCAAGCGTGTCCGGTGAACATCGAACACATCGACCACATCGTCGACATGCGACGCAATCTCGTCATGAGTGAGTCGCGTTTCCCACGCGAGATGCAATCAGCGCTTCAGAACATGGAAACTTCGGGAAATCCGTGGGGACAACCACCGCAAGCGCGCACCGAATGGGCGAAGGGAAGCGCGAAACAGGACCCGTTGGAGATCCCTCACATCTCCGAAGCGCCCGATGCCGAGGTTCTGTTCTGGGTTGGATGCGCCGGAGCGTACGACGATCGAAATAAGAAAGTCGTGTACGACTTCGCAAGATTGATGCAGCTCGCCGGCGTGAAGTTTGCAACCCTCGGCGCGGACGAGCAGTGCAACGGCGATCCGGCTCGCCGCATGGGGGCCGAGTACATCTACCAGATGCTCGCGGAACAAGCGGTCGAGCTCTTGAACGAGAACCGCGTCAAGAAGATCGTGACCACGTGCCCTCACTGCTTCAACACGATCTTCAACGAGTATCCACAGTTCGGCGGCGTTTATGAGGTGATCCACCACACCGAGTACCTCGCACAACTTATGGAAGAGGGACGCTTGAAGCCGCAAGGCGCGATCAACGAGCGCGTCACCTACCACGACCCTTGCTACCTCGCGCGTCACAACGACATCTGGAAAGGGGCCCGTCACGTCATCGAGGCGATCCCGGGGACCGAATACGGCGAGTTACACCGTCATGGTCACGGCACCTTCTGTTGTGGTGCAGGTGGGGGCCGCATGTGGATGGAAGAGCGCATGGGGAAGAAGATGAACACCGAGAGGACCGACGAGGCTCTCGCCTCGGCATCCGACACGCTCGCGGTGGGCTGCCCCTTCTGCAACATCATGCTCTCGGACGGAGTGCAGGAGCGCCACTCGGAGATGGCGGTTCGCGATGTTGCCCAGATCCTGTTGCAGTCGATCGAGTTTCATCCAGAATCGAGCGTGGCCGCGGGACGAAACGGCAACGGCGACGGCTACGAAGCGACGCGCGACCCCCAGGAGGTCGCGGGAACCGCGGTCGGACCGGACGACCCGCAGACGACGTAACCCAGATCCGAGGCCGCGCTAGTCGACTACTACCGCTGCCAGTGTTTGGTCGAGTTGCTTGAGATGCGCAAGGTCGTGGCCGGCCAGCAGGTTGACCGTGAGCTCGAAACTCTCCGGCCCCCGCTCCGCGTGCAACCCCGATCTGGCCCACTGCTCGCGCGGGGTTTCCTCGAAGAGCTCGACATTTGCGCGCCGCAACGCTGCGAATGCCGCGAGCATCTCCGGGAACGGCGGCGTCACGAGGGTGTTCCACACGTCTTGGTCGTAGCCCGGATAGGCAACGCCGTCCTGAGCGAGCGTGATCCGCCATCGGAACGAATAAACGATCTCTCCATGGAAGTAGTGCTTCAGCAATTCCTCGATCGACCATTCGCCGGGTTCCGGCGGCCGTTGGAGCGTGGCGATGTCGAGCCCGACTGTCTTCGTCACGAAGATCTCCGGCGTCTCGGCCAAGACCTGGATGGGATCGCGCCCGCCGAGCAGGTCGAGAAGGGCCTGCTGGTAGGCCTCCGGCTCGTGGACGGGATCTGGTGCCACGATGCGCTCTTCGGTCATCGGAAGTTCTCGTAGTAGCGGGATGGAGTGGGGCCGCGCTGACCCTGGTATTTCGATCCAACCGCGCCGGACCCGTAAGGGTTGTCGGCGGGTGACGACAGGCCGAAGAAACTGATCTGCCCGATCTTCATGTGGGGATAGATGGTTATCGGGAGATTCGCTACGTTCGACAGCTCGAGAGTGAGGTGCCCTTCGAACCCCGGGTCGACGTAGCCGGCGGTCGAGTGGATCAACAGGCCGAGCCGGCCGAGCGAGCTCTTGCCCTCGAGACGAGCGACGAGGTCGTTCGGCAGCTTCACGTATTCCGCCGTCGATCCGAGAACGAACTCGCCGGGATGAAGGATGAACGCTTCGTCCGGTTCGACTTCGATGAGCTCGGTGAGGTCATCCATCGGTTTCTTGACGTCTATGAATGGATGCCGGGCGTTGTGGAAAGTGCGGAACAAGCGATCGACGTGGAGATCGACCGAGGACGGCTGCACGTCTTCATCAGAGAACGGGTCGATACCGATCCGACCTTCAGCGAGGGCCGACTTGATGTCGCGATCGGACAAGATCATCGCGGCAGTGTATCGAGCGGGCTTCGGAATCGGACCTCTCTATAATCTTGCGCCCACGCGGGTGTAGCTCAATGGCAGAGCGCTAGCTTCCCAAGCTTGATACGGGGGTTCGATTCCCCTCACCCGCTCAAGCGAAGCGTGGAGCGGGTGAGCCCGCGCAGCGGGCGAGGGGTGAGAACGTCGACTCGACCCTTCGATTCCCCTCACCCGCTCAAGCGAAGCGCGGAGCGGGTGTGCCCGCGCAGCGGGGGCGGGCCGTTCCTCAGTCGAGGTCGCCGGCGGCGGGATGGAAGAAGAGGTCGAGGCCCATCCACACGGTCTTCGATCGTGGATAGAAGACGACCGGCAAGACGCCGTTCGTAACCAACGCGATTACGAGCAGAGGCTGCCACGGGATATCAGGGATCGTGGCAACGATCACGCCGACGAACAAGACGAAGAACCAGATTTCGGCGGCTGCGATGTTCACGATCATGGCTCCGACCCAGTAGCCATCTTCGCGAACGAACGCGTACCCACACGTCGGACAAACGTCTTTCAACTGGGACCACGACGCGAAGATGTCTTTGCCCCCGCAGACCGGGCACCGCTTTGCAAAGCCTCTTAAGAGGAGAGAACCTAGATTTCGCGTGCGGTGATCGGGTCGCCCGTCCACACCGTCACGTTAACGCGTCGCCCGATCAGCGCGGACCTCGCGCTATGGATGCGAACTTCGTGTACTGGTTCATGAATGCAAGAGTCACCTTGCCGGTCGGTCCGTTTCGATGCTTGGCAACGTGAAGCTCAGCTTCTCCGCGTGCTTCGGAGTCCGGGTGATACACCTCGTCGCGATAGATGAACATGACGAGGTCGGAGTCCTGTTCGATCGAGCCCGATTCGCGTAAGTCGCCAAGCAGGGGCCTTTTGTCCGAACGGAACTC
>JAXDJM010000122.1:0-3294 GCA_034665605.1 Actinomycetota bacterium
GGTGACGGCATTGCACGATTTCGCCGACGACCTGCGCTCGGCCGTCGACGCGATGAAACACTCGAGCAAGCCGTGGCTCAAAGTTCTGACCGCGACGATGAAGGGGTCCAAAGGAGCCAACGAGCTGACCACCGCCGCGCAGGAACTGAACGACCTCGGCTACGGATCGAGCGGGGCCAGCCCGTCAGGCTGAGAGAATCGCGTTAGCGACCGACGAACTTGGCCTTGCCCGGGCCGTGCTCGACGAAGCTCTCCATCCCGATCTTCTGGTCTTCCGACGCGAACAACGCGGCAAAGCCCTGACGTTCGATCAACAAGCCGTTGGCTAGATCGACTTCGGTCCCGTTCTGGATCGCTTGTTTCGCAGCGAGCAACGCGACGGATGGTCCTGCCGCGTAACGCTTGCCGATCTCGAGCGCGCGCTCGAACACATCGCCTTCTGCGATCTCGGTGACCATCCCGATCGCAAGCGCCTCGTCGGCCGCGACGAAGCGGCCCGAATAGATGATGTCCTTGGCGCGCCCAACCCCGACGAGCCGGGGCAGGCGTTGCGTCCCGCCGGCCCCCGGTATGTCGCCTAGCAAGATCTCGGGCTGGCCGAGCTGGGCCCCGGAAGAGCAGATCCGGAAGTCGCACGCGAGCGCGAGCTCGCAGCCGCCACCCAGCGCATATCCGTTGATCGCTGCGATGGTGATCTGCGGAAGCTGCTCGAGACGCGTGAACACGTCTTGGAAGAGCGAGATGTAGCGATAGATAGCCACGGGGTCGAGCTCGTTCATCTCTTTGATGTCCGCGCCGGCAGCAAAGACCCTCTCGCCGCCGTAAACGATCACGGCGCGCGTGGACTCGTCCTGCCTCAGTTCGTCGACCGCCGCCCCGATCTCGGTAGAGACCTGGCGGTTGAGCGCGTTGACCTTGGGACGGTCGAGCCTGATCGTGGCGATCGCATCGCCCGGCCGCTCGATGTTGACGAACTCGCCCATCGCTCCTCCCAGGTCTGGTGGTCGAAGCGCCAAGGCTACGATGACCTGCGATGGGTGACTTCGAACGCAGGCTGCGCGACGCATTGCGCGCCCGCCCACCACAGCGTCATCTCGAGGAGGGCGCACGCGCGGCGGCGGTGCTCATCCCGATAATCGCAGGGGCCGAGCCGTCGGTGATCTTCACGCTACGAACCGAGACCCTGCGCTCGCACAGCGGTCAGATCTCGTTCCCGGGGGGCTCGATCGACGCCGGCGAGTCGGCGGCCGATTCCGCTCTGCGCGAGGCGTGCGAAGAGATCGGCCTCGACCCGTCGGTTGTGACGATGCTCGGCGAGCTCGACACGTTCCCGACCTTTGTTTCGGGTTTCACCGTCACGCCGTTCATCGGATGGATCGATCAGATGCCGGCTCTGTCCCCCAGTCCTCACGAGGTCGCCGAAGTCATCGTGGTCCCTATCGCGAAGCTGACCGACGAGATCCGCAGCGAGCCCGGCTTCGAACATGGGGGCCGGACCTATCCGACCGAAGCATGGGTATGGGAAGACAACGTCATCTGGGGGGTCACCGCGCGCGTCGTGCGCAACTTCTTGGAGCTCCTCGGTGAGGCCGGTCTGATCGAGCCACCGGCACAGACATCGTCGTGGCGGTTCCCTCCGCCGGCGACCGCACGCACGTGACGATCGTCTGGGCCGCGAGCGCCTACTTGTTGCTGCACCCCACTCCGTCACCGTCGGTGACCACCTTGCAAGCTCCGCCCGCCGATCCGTACCAGACCGCGGGAGCCATCATCGGCATCGTGCTCGCGCTGGTAGCGGGAGTGATCGGCTACCGGATAATCCGCGGGGGCCGCGGCCTCTAAGTCCGCGTTCTGCTCGAAGGAAACCGCGGAAAGCGCGGTCTGGTTCGAGCAGAAGCTGGTGTCTTAGTCCTTCGCGTTGAAGTCGAGGGCGCAGCTGTTGATGCAGAAGCGCTTGCCGTTCGGGCCGGGCCCGTCGTCGAAGACGTGACCGAGGTGGCTCCCGCACACTCCGCAGTTCACCTCGACGCGATGCATGCCGAGGCTCACGTCGTCCTTGAGCTCGATGTTCTGCACGTTGGCCGGCTCGGTGAAGCTGGGCCATCCGCTACCCGATTCGAACTTGGCATCCGAAGAGAACAGCTCGGCTCCACAACCGCCGCAGCGATAGATCCCGTCGTCGTGGTTGTAGGTGTACTTGCCGGTGAACGGTGGTTCCGTGGCGGCCCTGCGGAGGACCGCGTAAGCCTCTTCCGAGAGCTCTTTACGCCATTCGTCGTCGGTCTTTTGGATTTTTGCGGGCATCGTTTGCCTCCTTCTTCGTCACACAGATAGAACCACGTGACGGAGGTTTCGTTCCCGCATCGTCGAGGCGGATCGTTCGGTCCGGACACGTCCAGCCGCGTGGCTGGCGGTGACGCCGGAGTTGCGAGTTCTGGCGGCGAAGTCCTTCCATGGCGAATCTCCTAGCTTCCGAATGCTGCGCAGTACTGCGTGGTGTCTGTGGGGGCCGGGTGCCATCCGTGCTGGACGAGCACGTTTCCGTGATCGTCGGTCACGACCTTGCCGACGTCGAGGCTCACGTTGCCGCCCTTGGGCAGCGAGATCTTGAGCTGCTGACCGGTCCATGTCTCGGTGCCGGCGACCAGGTCCCCGGTCGCCACCGCGTGCTCGGAGACCTTGAGCGTCGTGCCGTTGGCGGTCTGGGTGCCGGTGTAGTCGATGTGCTCGACTACCTTCACGGGAGCGCCCGTCTTGTCGTAGGTCGTCTGGATGCTGACCTGGTCGAGCCCCGCCACCTGGATGTCGAAGGAGCAACCGGAGCGCTCGGGCCCCATCATCCAATTTGTTGGGATCGTGAGATTGGTGGTCCCTGCCGGGCCCGCCAGGGCGCTGACCTGCGAAATTGCTCCGATCATCAGCACCACTCCGACCACGATTCCTGCCCGCCTCATCACGACCCCCTTGATTCCTGTTCTATTTCCAGGTATTACCAGTCATGCAGGGTCGCTGCGTCAAGGAAATTGCTCCAAGTACGTACTAAAGAAGTCGCCGGCGGGTGCCGATAACCCCTAGGGTCGGGGCCTAGAAAGCCGGCGGCTCGTGGTAGACGCCCCACTCCTCTTTGAGCGTCTCGACCATCTCTCCTAGGGTGACGTAAGCCTTGGATGCCTCGATCAAGACCGGGATCGAATTCTGCGATTCGTCGTGGGCCATGTCCCGCAGAGACTGGATGGCGTCTTCGGCAGCCTTGGCGTCGCGGTTGGCACGCACCTCGGCCAGCGACTTGTTCTG
>JAXDJM010000123.1:0-8436 GCA_034665605.1 Actinomycetota bacterium
GCCAGTTGGTGGGTGATGGCCCCCCTCCCGCCCCGCCCGAAGCCCCCCACGCCGGGCACTCCGGCGGCTTCACCGAACGCGTGGTGCAGATAGACGTACGCGCTACCCGGCGTTCGGGGGCCGGCCGCAGACCCGATGATCCCTTGCGAGGCCATCAGCCCCTTCATGACGTCGGTCTCGAAGAACTCGTCGCACAGATCTGCGATCGAGCCGTCGACGGTTCGGTCGAACAGCTTCTCTGTATCGGACTTGCGAAACGCTCGTCGCGCTTGTTTGCGAGTGGCCGGATAGCTCAGCAGAGGACGCAGCCTTCTCGAGGCCTCCTCGAACAGCTCGACGAACCACGGGTATGCCTCCGCGTCGGCAGGCGAGATCTTCGATATGGCCTCGTGTCTCTTGTGAGGGTCCCGCCACATCAATAGACCCCCGCCGTCCGGATACGGACAGAACGACTCGGGGTCCTTGGGTCGGATATCGAGCTCTAGTCCGAGCTCGGCGACGACCGAAGGCTGCAACAAGGACAGCGAATAGGAGGCGGTCGAGATACGGAAGCCGGGGAACAGCTCCTCGGTCACGCACGCTCCCCCGATGCGGTCCGAGCGCTCGACGACAAGGACCTTCAATCCGGCCCGAGCCAGATAAGCGGCACAGATAAGGCCGTTGTGTCCGGCGCCGATGACGATCGAGTCGTACACGGACGGAGCCCCTTCTTTCTGGCTATAGACCTAATTGCGCAGGCAGGCTACCGTTCCAGGCATGGCCCTCGATGCTTTCTGCACGACCTGCCAGAGAACGGTCTATATCGAAGACGGGGACACTCCTGTGTGCCCCGTGTGCTCGACGCCTCTGCTCGAGACCGTTCCAGTCTCGGATGAGGACCCGAACCACGACGAGTCCGTCTCTACCTAGGCCCCGTCTTCGGGCGCGAAGTAAGCGGCCGACACCAACACATCTCCATCGATCACCAGCGTAGTGACCGACCCCGTGTCGCATGGAGCGAAGCCGAGCCACGGCGCGACCTTGCGCTGTGCGATCGCGAGCCGCGCGACCTGAACCGGTGTCTGGTGCGACACCAAGACGACGTCGCGGCCCCCCGATGCAGCAACCGCATCGTTGACCGCCGCAACCATCCGCACGCGGATGTCGTGAAACGTCTCACCCCACGACGGTCGCCACGGATTGCGGAGGCTCCACCACAAACGCGGCGATAGGAGCAAGCTTGTCAGCGAGCGGCCCGCGCCTTCCAACGTCGTCGCGCTTTCGAGCAACCGCTCGTCGGTTGTGATCTCCAGGCCGTGGGGGGCGGCGATCAGCTCGGCCGTCTCCTGAGCCCGTTCAAGGGGGCTCGCCCACACTGCACCGATGTCTGCGCGCTCCAACCGCCGCGCGGCTTGCCGGGCTTGGTCCTGACCCCGCTCGGATAGGTGATAGCCGGGCAACCGCCCGTAGATCACGCCCATCGGGTTGGCAACCTCGCCATGTCGGACGAGGTGGACGGTGGCAGTCATCTGACTACCGTAAGGTTCGGGCATGCCCGACGTCCTCCTATTCGGAGCAACCGGATATACGGGGCGATTGACGGCTCGCGTTCTCCAGGAGCGATCTGCAAGCTTCGTCGTGTGCGGACGGAACCGCTCGAAGCTCGAAGCCCTCGCAGAAGAGACCGGCGCGGCCGACGTGCGCGTCGCCGAAGCCGGTGACGTCGACGGTTTGGTCAAGGCGCTGTCCGACGTGAAGGTGATGATCACCTGCGTCGGCCCGTTCATGCAGTTTGGCGATACCGCAGTGGAAGCTGCGCTGCGAGCCGGCGTCCATTACGTCGATTCGACCGGCGAAGGTGAGTTCATCGGCAAACTCATCGAGCGCTCGTCCGAAGCGAAAGCTGCCGGTATCGCGATGGCGCCGGCCATGGGGTTCGACGAAGTGCCTGCAGACACCGCCGCGACGCTCGCCTGTGCGGGCATGTCCCGCGCGGAGCTGGTGCTCACCTATGCCTTCCCGAGCCACGGCTCGGCCGGCACGATCAAGACGATGGCGGGGATCGTGACCGGTGATGGGCGCTGGATCGAGAACGGCGCACCGGTAGCTATCCGGCCGGGGTCGCGGACCCGCTGGGCGCCGATGCCGGCCCCGTTGGGCCCCCGGCCTTCGCTGTCGTTCCCATTCGCAGAGGGATTCCTCGCGCCGCTGCACCTCGATCTCGACTCACTTCAGCTGTACGCCACGACGGGGCGGATCATCGGCATGGGGGCTCGCATCGGATTGCCGATCGCTCGCAGCCTGCTCGGATCCGGGAGTGCGAAGAAGCTTGTCAATCGCGTGACCGACCGGCTTCCGGACGGCCCGACCGAGGAACAACGCGCGAAGAGCTACTTCACGATCCTTGCCGAGGCTCGCTCGGGCGATCAGTGGCGCAACGTGAGCGTCCAGGGCGTCGACGTGTACGGCCTCAGCGCGCGTTTCCTGGCGGCAGGTGCCCTG
Organism: Actinomycetota bacterium; assembly: GCA_034665605.1. GTDB lineage: Bacteria > Actinomycetota > CADDZG01 > CADDZG01 > WHSQ01 > JALZGD01. Next base: position 2,482 of record JAXDJM010000123.1, read on the forward strand.
GCCATGGCCGCCGAGGATTACGAAAAAAGTGGGGTCCTTGCCCCCGTCGAGGCGGTTGGGCTCGACCTCTTGCGGGAAGAGTTGCGCGCCGGAGGAGTCCAGATCGAGATCTACGAACCCGTCGTTGGAGAAGGGAGCTAGATGGGAGCTCGACTGCAGTACGCGAAGGTGATCGACCGAGAAGCTTTCATCATGCAAGGGGGCCACGTGCACCCGGCGCTCGAGAACAAGGTCGTGTTGCACGAAGACCCCGGCCCGGCCGGGGCCTTTTTGGTTCTTCGAGCGTGGACCGATGACCATGGGAGCTTCACCGAGCGGTGGGAGCTGCAGGGGGCCGGCGGTGGGCTCGTCTACAAGAGCACTCCGCGCGAGCTACATCTCGCAACCGAAACCCATGTCGAGCGACTGCAGGACGAAGTGGCCGATCTCAAGTTCGAATACGCCTCGGACGACTACCAGTGCGTCTTCTTCCTGGACGAGAACGAGGTCGCGCGCGTGCAGTTCCCAGTAGAAACGACGGGGACCGGCGCCGAGTGACGCCGGTCCCCAAGATTCCTGTCTAACTCCCCAGACTCTTTACTTCACGAATACCCAACCCGACATGAAGCTTCCATGGAGGGCGCACAAGTAGCGGAACCCATTCTTCCCCGACGCTTTGGGGAAACGCAGCGTGAACGGATCCGTGCCGCCTTCCATGCCATCGAGGTGCGGGACTAGGGCGCCGTGCAACCCGGAGCTCTCGAGTGTGTTCGAACCCCCTGGGAAGGTGCCGTCGCCGGTTTTCTCGGTCAATGAACGGGTGAGGTCGAGCTCCAACCCGCTTCCTTGCGGACACGGTGGAGTAGCCGAGAAGTCTGCCGGTGTATCCGGCCCCTGACCGCCGTCGCCGTCGGGGTCGCATTCGGGGACGAAACCCGAATTGGAGATGGCCTCGCCCTTCTTAAAGGGGAACGTCACTGTGTGGAGCTCGCGCAGGATATGGAAGTGCCACTCGATCGAGTCGCCTTTTTTGATGTGCAACTTCTGAGGAAGCATCCTCAGGATGCTCACGGTCTCGGTGTCGTATCCGGCATACGCGTCATAGACACGGTGACCGCCACTCGAAGTGAATGTCGGCTTCGAGAGTTTCTTTACGACACGGTGGTAAGTACGCAGGTCCTTGGCCAGCCCTGAGGTCTTTGCTGAATCGAGCTCGGCCTGCGTCGTCGCAGCCTGACCATTGGGCACGACGTTGATCCGCAAGATCGTGTGAGCGGTTGGAGGCGGATTCAGGGCCCACAAGGTCGTGTTCGGACTCGCCGTGATCTTCACGTAGAACTGTTGGGTATCACCCGGATTGAGAACGCCGGTTACGGGATCGGCGTCGGAGCCGTCGTACGAGCACGCGTTTGCTTCCGAATCTCCGCACCCATTTGCGTTGCCGTTCTCGACCGTGGGGTTGACCTTGTTTGGTGCATCGACCCCTTGACTATCCGCGTCCGGATCGGACACGAAGAAGCTGAACGGGCGGCCCGACCCGCCGCCGTACTGATCCCACCAGCTCATCGGCTCCTGGCCTTGCGGGAGCAAGGCCGGAGCCGCTCCCGCGAAATGGATCACGTCGTCGGTGTGGACGTTAACGGTCGGGTTGCCGTCTTGATCCGGCGCCATGATGCGGGCGGTGCCGGCCGGAATCGTCTTGCCGAACCCCATGCCTGCCCGAACCGTCAGAGTCGTGGCCCCGTGCGCCGGTCCTGCGATGATGCTCGCGGCCAACAGTCCCGCGGCCATTGCTACTGCGATCGACCTCGTTCTCATGCGATCCCCTCCGATTGTCTCGAGTGTCTCTACGGCGTAGGCCCAGGCGATGTCGTGCCGAAGTCCACCCGAGAGCTTGTCGTACGAACCCCGTCGGTTGCAATGACTTTCACCGACAAATCGCCCGCACCGGCTGGAACATCCGAGAGCATCTCGCTCTGCTCGAATGAAGACGGGGTCCAAGTCGATCCGCCATCGGTCGAATACAGGACCGAATAGAGCAGCCGGTCGCCGTCTTTATCCGTTCCCGTCCACGACACATGAACGGTCCCGCCGTAGGCGGGCACCGACGATCCTTCTTGGGGATAGTCGATCGTCACCTGCGGCGCGTTCGCGCTGTACGTGAGCGAGTCGAGGGTGGCCGACGGGCCGACCAGGTCTATCGATTGAGCGCCGGGTAGCTCGGGCACCCGGTACGAGATAGAGCGCACCAGCAGGTTCCGTCCCCCATCCGACGGCGACCACACCGGACGGAACGGGAACCGTCCCAGGACCGCGCCGGTCGCATCTCGCTCGACGATCGCCCACTTACCTCCCATTCCTTGCACGAGATCGGGCGTGCCGTCTAGTTGGTAGGTGGGGAAGAGCTTCCCCGCGGTGCGCGATCCATTGCGCATGATCGCTCCCTGCACGAGGAGCATCGGTGGGTCTTGGTTCTGCTGCAGCACATCGGCAAGATGCCAGTACGTGCACTGGTCGATCCATCGCGGCTTGGCGCTCGCACGACTCATGATGCTGAAGTGATTGACGGCGAGGTTGCCTTTCTTCTCTCCGATGTCGTCTGGGGTTCGCGCTACCGACACTCCGCCGATCGTGACTCGGACCCCGTTCGCCCACTTGTGCTTTGAGTCTTCGAAATTGTGGAAGTCCTTCCCACAGTCGTGGACCATGACATTGGAGGTCTGCTCACCCTTGTCGTTGTAGACCGCGCCCGTCCACAGATACGGCAACGTATGAGCGAGCTCGTGACCGACCGTCCAGTGGTTGAGCCCGGTCCGCAAGAAGATCACCTTTTGGGACGCGGTCATCGCCTTGATGGTGGGCCCTTCGCCTTCCGTGTTCTTCGATGGTGGCGGCACGATCGTGTCGAAGTCGTGATCGTTCAGCACCACGATGACGCGACCGATACCTGCGAGATAACCGCCGGCACCGAGCTGACGCGTGACCTCGGCGATCGCCTCTTGACTTCGCAACTCTTTCTTCTTGGCTTCCTGCTTCTGCCCGGTCTTGTCGTAGATCTGGTCCGCGATCTGTTGGTACTTTGCCTCGGCAGACGCTGCGGTGGCGCGCAGGTCCCCCTCTCCCGTCTTCGTCGCGTTGATAACGAGCCGCCGCTTGTGTACGAACTGCGTGCCTGTTGCGATCGGGTAGTAGTCCGGAACCATCGCTTGGCTCTCGTCGGCAAGCCGGTCCGATTCTCTCTGAAGTTTCGCCACATCCGCGGCCCCTGCAGATTGGTCGGTCACGATCGCAGGCAAGAAATCCGTTCGCGGCATCGTGGTGTCGACGACCTTCCCCTGGACGGTGACTATCAGCCCGGTGGGTTGCCCGTCGGCATCGAGAGCTTCGCCCTGGATCGTGTACGGACCGGGGGCCGTGAACTCGAATGGGTTCACCGGCACTCCCACCGTCGGCCGGACGTTGATCGTCACCGAGAAGGGCTTCCTGTCGCCGGGTTTGCTGGGGACCGGCACCTTGCTGTCTTTGGCGGGCGCCACGATGGTGTCTAGCGTCCCCTGACCCTGCGTGATATTGAAGTGGATCCCTTGAGAACCCTGAAGTTTGCACGTCGTTGTGCCTGCGATGACGATCGCGTCCCGGCTATTGATGAAGTGTTTCTTGCGGTTCTGCATGACGGTGCGCAGAACGCCGTAGAGAACCGTCTTCCGGTGATCGATCATCACCAACTCGGCGTTGTATTGGTGATCGCTCACTTCGGATAGCTGTTTCGTTGCCTTGTCTTGGAAGTTGGGATCCTCCGGTGGGTCGTCCTGGAACACCGCCTGGGTCGGCTCGAACCATCCGTGGTAGCTGGTCGTGCAGCCGATGCCCGGTGTGCTCTGACTCGGTGACGGCGAGCCTTGTGTGGGGGTCGATCCCGAAGGGGACGGAGTTATCGGCGACGGAGTTGTCGATGACGGTGTCGGCGACGGGACTTGCTCGAGCGTCGGCCCCCAGTTCCCGTCGACGTTGATCGCCTGGTTATCGGTTATCTGTTGCACCCCGGATCCGTCGGCGTTCTGGATCACGAGTTGTTTGGCGGCGCCTGCATCGCGTGCGTAGAGGACCTTCGTCCCATCGGGCGAGAAAACGCCGTACGTCTCGTCGGAGGCACCGCTCGTCACCTGTACGACTCCACTCCCGTTTGGCTGCATCTTGAAGATGTCGAAGTCGCCGCTGAAGCGGTCCGACTCGAACAGGATCGACGAGCCGTCGGGTGCCCAATCCGGCTGATCGTCGGTCGCCGGTGTGTTCGTGAGTTGGGTGGGGACCCCACCGGCGGCAGGCATCGTGTACACGTCGAAATTCCCGGTGCGGTCCGAGGTGAATGCGATCTTCGTTCCGTCGGGGGACCATGCGGGGGCCGTGTTGGTCGATGCGCTATTCGTGAGATCGGACGCCGACGATCCGTTGGCGTTCATTACGAAGATGTCGAAGTTGGATCCGACCGAGCGGGTGAACGCGATCTTCGTTCCGTCCGGCGACCACGCTGGGTCCAAATCGACCAGCGAGTTGTTGGTGAGTCGTTGCGAGGAGCTCCCCGCGATCCCCATCGTGTAGATCTCGTAGTTGCCGGCGCGGGCGGAGGCGAAGGCGACCTTCGTTCCGTCCGGCGACACGCTGGGATTGAGGTCGTCGGAGGTGTTCGTCGTGAGCTGGTGCAATCCCGAGCCGTTCGGATTAACCGAGTACAGCTCGTAGTCGCCGTCCGAATTGGACGCGAAGACGATGGGACCGTTCGTGCCGGGGAACGATGCGTGAGCGGCAGAGCCGACCCCGACCAGACCGGCGAACAGGACTATTGAGAGGACGGCGCGCAAGCGTCGACCCGAAGTCGACACGTTCACAACTCATTGTGGGCCGGGCGCCTGTCGCCGGGCAATGGCCTTGAAGGAAAGAAGAAAAAGAGGGCGGGAGTCTCCGACGCGCGGGCAGTGCGTCGGATGGCTGCGGCGGCGAATGCGACTTGGACCCCCGCCCTGCAGTTAGTTTGCGTGGCGCCAGAAACTGCGTGAATAGTCTGAAAGGGCTATCTTTCGCCCAACCCTCAACGAGCGACCAGGCAGGCATGTCCACTTCAGAGCGACGATTCGCACGATGGCTCACCGCAACCGGCGCGGCTTACGCGGCCGGAGCTGTGGATTTCCTGGTTCGGCCACATGCCTCGACGCGGAGCCTCAGCCTGGCGGGGGGAGAGCCCCTGACAGATGAGGGCACGGGTCTCTACCACTCGCTTGCGTGCGCGTACATGGCGACGATTGCGGCGCTGTCGCTGACGGCGGCACAGGACCCGGCGGACCGCACCGACCTCATTCCGCCGTTGCTGGTGGCGAAGGCGGTGTCGTCGGGAACCCTCATGTATCGCTTCCGTCAGACCGGCAAGCGCGGCTTCCTCGCCGGGGCGATCCTTGATGCCGTCCTGCTGGGCGTCACCGCAGGCCTGTACTCGAGCCTCGACTGATACGCCTCGGTAACCGTTTGGACGGCGCTGCGTCCAACTCCTCGCTTGGGCGGATGAGCCGCCCAACAGGCACAGGAGGTACCAGGTGTACGAGTTCGCGATCGTGGTCCTGCTTGGAATCGGGATCTTCAAGGTCGTCGACATGCTGAACGAGTACGTGAGCCTCGCGAAGATCCAGTCGATCCTCACGATCGGCCTCGGCGCGCTGACGGCATGGGCACTGAAGTTCTCGCTCTTCGCCAACTGGCACATCGCCGTTCGGTCGGAGGCGTGGGGTTACGTCGGCACCGGTCTGATGATCGCCGCCGCCGGTTATGCCACACCGAAGGTGTTCGAGCACATGGCCGAGATCCTTGGTCACCGCTCGAGCGGCGACTCACCGGTGAGGCGAGCGGCCTAACAAGCAAGTAGTTCTTCCCTCAAGGGGGCCGGGCAACCGGCCCCCTTGTCGCGCGGGGCGGGCGGGGAATCAAAAG
>JAXDJM010000124.1:0-21573 GCA_034665605.1 Actinomycetota bacterium
GCTTACAGAAATCCATGATGTTTATCCCGGCTTGACCCAATGCGGGGCCGACGGGGGGGGCCGGGGTTGCTTGACCCGCGGGGATCTGCAGCTTCAAGATCTGTGCGACCTTCTTGCGGCGGCCGCCTCCATTAGCCATTTGGTATCTCCTCTTACTGGGGTCGGTTACTAGAGTTTCGCTACTTGATCGAAACCGAGCTCGACCGGTGTCTCACGTCCGAAGATGTTGACGAGCACCTTGAGCTTGGACTGGTCGACGTTGATCTCGGATATCGAACCGGTGAAGTTCGCGAACGGGCCCGACGTCACGCGCACGCTCTCTTGCTCTTCGAATTCGAGGCGAGGCTTCAGCTTCTTCTGGTCCTGCTTCACCTGCAGGATCCGGTCGACCTCGCGTCCCGACAGAGGTGTCGGCTTTGCTCCCGATCCGACGAATCCGGTAACGCCCGGTGTGTTGCGAACCACGTACCAGGAATCGTCGTCCAGATACATGCGCGTCAACAGATAGCCGGGGAACACTTTCTTCTGAACCACTTGCTTCTTGCCCTGCTTGATCTCCATCACGTCTTCCATCGGAATGACGACCTCAAAGATCCGGTCCTCGACGTTCATCGACGAGATACGTGACTGGAGGTTCGCCTTCACCTTGTTCTCGTATCCGGCATATGTGTGGATGACGTACCAGTCGCCGGGCCTCTCGTTAGGTGGGACGACGTGATCGTCGAGCTCGAGGACCTCGACATCGTCGTCCGCGGCCGGCTCTTGTTTCGCCACGGGCGCGTCGGCGTCGGTCTCTTGTGTTCCAGAAGCCTCGGTTTCTTCCGTTGCGGCAACGTCGGTTTCGTCTGCTGCGACGTCTGCGGCTCCGGCGGCGCCTCCGTCCAAAGTTGTCTCGGCACCAGTGTCGGCAAGCATTGCGTCGACGGCCTCGTCGGACGGAGTCAAACCGTCAGGCGACTCGTCCGCTTCCGTTGAGATCGCGGACTCGGGTGTCGCGCTGTCGACCTCATCGCCCGCTACGAAGGCGGCTTCGTCTACGACCGCGGCCGTATCGACGGCGTCCTCATCTTTTTGGTCGACCGGGGCCGTGTCGAAGCTCGAGTCGATGTCGCTCATGAATTGATCCCAAACAACTTGAGCACTCCTCTTGAAAAGACGTAGTCCATCCCGTAAACCAGGGCGCCGATCACGATCGTCGAGACAAGCACGACGATCGAGTACGCCACGACCTCCTGGCGGGTCGGCCACGCAACCTTTCGCATCTCCGCCATGACCTCGCGGAAGAACTGACGCGGTTTCGTTCTCTGCTTCTTCGTAGGAGACCCGGGCGGCTTCGGAGAACGGGGCGTACCGCCCTTCTTCTTCTCTTCTTCCTTCTGCATCAACCGCTTGTATTGCCTGTTCAATCCGAGCCCTTTCTGTGCCGGTCCGGACGCGCTTCAGAAGGGTCCGACTGCTGGGGGAGATCGACAATCAGATTAGCACGCTCGTGAATCGGTCAGCAGGGCGGGAGGGACTCGAACCCCCGACCACTGGTTTTGGAGACCAGCGCTCTACCAAACTGAGCTACCGCCCTAGACGCGAAACCAGTCTAGTGGTTGCCCACTGTGAGGAGCAGAACCTTAGGCGGTTGCAAGTCGCCGGTTGTGGCGCACCAACAGGGCCGCGGCCCCCGCCGCGGCGAGCGCGGCTCCGCCCGCATACAAACGGCGGTTCCGCACCACATGGGTGCGCACAGTGTCGACGGTTCCAAGCGATTCGGGGATCGCAATGAGCGCAGCCTTTAGCTCACGCGGAGGTTCAACGGTCGCCGGACGCAAGTCGCTCAAAGCTGAGAGGATTCCCTCGTAACGCGCAAGCTCGGCCCGGCAATCCACACACCGCGACAGGTGCCGTCGGACGGCCAGCGACTCGCCGTGCTCCTTAGCGAACGCCGGCAGTTCCTCCCGCACTTCCTGGCAACTCAGCGCTTCTGTCATCGATCATCTCCAACTTCCGGGAACGTCATCTCTCTCAATTTCTTGCGGCCTCTATGAACTCGAACCTTTGCAGCCGTGTTCGAGATCTTGAGCTCCTTGGCGATCTCTTCGATCGACCATCCGTACACATCGCGCAGCACGATCGCCGATCGATAGTGCTCCGGGAGCATCTCGAGGTTCTGCTCGAGTTGTTGCACGTCGATGCGACTCGCGGCCTCGGCTTCAGTTGAAGAAGTCGATGCCACAGCGGTGAGCATCTCGTCGCCCCCCGTGAATTCATGGCTCCTCTTTCGTGCTCGCGAACGGTGCCTCGAGATCGCGGTATTTGCCGCGACCCTGTAAAGCCATGTCGTGAATGCGGCATCACCCCGAAATCCGGCGAGGCTGCGCCACACCTTCACGAACGTGTCCTGCGTGGCCTCCGCCGCTTCGTCGGGGTCCCGAAGGATCCGAAGGCAAAGCGTGTAGACCTCCCGATGCGTCGCGTCGACCAGCTCGGCCCATGCCCTCTGATCGCCGGCCTTGCAGCGGTCGACGAGTTCCGGCGGGACGAGCTCGTTCAGCGGTTCGTTCCGGGTATCGATAGGACGCTTCACACGCGTCGAGGTTACCGGGAGAGTTGGAGCGAAACGAGGGGGTGGAGCGACTAGAAGTCGAAGACCGACTCGAGCCGTGACAGAAGCTGGGCACGATCGAGCTCTGCCTGCCGCCGAGTCGTCAGTTGAGCCTTCGACATGATCAGCAGATCGCTCACGGCTGCCACCAGTTCGTCGTTATCGAACGGCTTCGTGACGTATGCGTCGGCGCCTAGGCGGAATCCCTGCGCCCAGTCGTTCTCGGAGTTGCGGGCGGTCAAGAACAACACCTTTGTGTGGTCTCGCAGGCCGGCCGTCTTCATGTCTTGGAGAACTCGGTAGCCATCGGTAACGGGCATCATGATGTCGAGGACCACGACTTCGAAATGGTCGGTCATCATCATCTCGAGCGCGCGGCCCCCGTCACCGGCCATAAGGACCTGATGGCCGGCATCCTCGAGACAGATGGCTACGATCTGACGGATATCCGGGTTGTCGTCGACGACAAGGATGCGCGCCATCAGCCCGTCCGGCCCGAAGAAATCATTCCGCGCCGAGGAGTGACTCGAGTTGCGAGAGCAGGTGGGCCCTCTCGAGCTCTTCGACCCGCTGCTTGGCGATCTCTTCTCTTGAGCTGTCCAGGAGCTCTTCGATCGCGCCCGCAAGCTCGGTGGGATCGAACGGCTTGGTGATATAGCGGTCGGCCCCGAGGCTGAGGCCTGTCGCTCGATCGCTCTCGCCCGCTTTGGCCGTGAGCACGAGCACCTTGGTCGACGCTCGGATGCCGGAGTCGACCATCTCTTGGAGGACCTCGTAGCCGTCTGCCCCGGGCATCATGACGTCGAGAACGAGCAGATCGGGAGGGTCTTCGAGAAGCATCGCGACGGCTTCGGTCCCGTCGACCGCTTCGATCACCTCGTGGTCCGTCCGCGTCAAAGCGACCCTGACCAGGGCTCTTACGTCTGGATCGTCGTCGGCTATGAGGATGTGGGCCATTGCAATGCTCCGATTCCGCCAAAGAGCGACCGTTCTTTGCCGCCACCCAGTCAATCGGCCTGAAACGGGGATCACTTGAGCGCTTGCGCGGCTCGATCAGCCCCCTGCAACTGCCGGGATGATGGACATCCCCCCGCCGTCCGGCACCTCGGTCTCAAGCCCGTCGAGGAAGCGAACGTCCTCTTCTCCCACGTAGACGTTCACGAACCGGCGGAGAGCTCCGGTGTCGTCGAGCACTCGGGCCTTGAACCCCGGATATCGGCGCTCGAGCTCGACTAGGACATCGCCCACGGTCCCGTCAGACACGTCGACTTCGGCAGCTCCGTCGGTCAACGACCGCAGCTGAGTCGGGATCCTCACCGTGATGCTCATGCCCCCAGGACCCTTTCGACCTCATCCACCGAGGCCGCTATGCGAGCCGAAGGTCCCACATCACCGAGCGCTTCCACGGTCTTGAGGCCGACGCCGGTGATCAGGGCAACCGTCTCTTGGTCGGGCCTTATCGCGCCCGACGCGACGAGTTGCTCGAGGGCCGCGATCGTCACACCCCCGGCCGTCTCCGTGAAGATGCCTTCGGTGCGCGCGAGGAGTCTCATTCCTTCAGCAACGGCCTCTTCGGGCACAGCCGAGATGCTGCCGTCGCACGATCTGACTTCTTTCAGCGCGTAGTACCCATCGGCAGGGTTTCCGATCGCAAGCGACTTGGCGATGGTCGAGGGCCGCACGGGAGTCACCTCTTCGGCTCCCGCCGCGAAAGCCTGCGCGATGGGCGAACAACCCTGTGCTTGTGCACCATGCAGCGCCACATGGGGAGCCGTGTCCGTGAGGCCAACCTGATGAAGCTCACGGAACGCCTTTGCGACCTTCGTTAGAAGTGATCCCGAAGCCATCGGGATGACGACGGCCTCGGGATAGCGCCACCCCAATTGCTCCACTATTTCGAACCCGAGCGTCTTCGACCCCTCCGCGTAATAGGGGCGAACGTTGAGGTTCACAAAAGCCCACGGATAGCGGCCCGCAAGCTCGGCGCACAACCGGTTCACGTCGTCGTACGACCCATCGACCGCGATGAGCCGGCCGCCATAAACCGCCGTTGCAGCAACCTTGCCCGATTCGAGGTCGTCTGGGATGAAGACGACACTTTCCATGCCGGCCGCGGCAGCATGGGCTGCGACCGCGTTCGCCAGGTTCCCCGTCGAGGGGCACGCCGCGACCTCGAAACCGAAGTAGCGCGCCATGGAGAGCGCCACCGAAACGACTCGGTCCTTGAACGAGTGCGTCGGGTTGGACCCATCGTTCTTGATCCACAGCTTCTCGAGGCCGAGCTCGGCTGCGAGCCGGGGAGCCGGCGTCAGCCTGGTCCACCCCGCGCCGATGTCGATCCGTTCGTGTTCGGGGGCCGGGAGTAAGGATTCGTAGCGCCACATCGACGCGGGTCCAGCGGCTATGCCCGCACGGCTGGTCGCCGACGCGATCTCCGCGTAGTCGTAAACGACCTCGAGAGGGCCGAAGCACATCTCGCAGACGTGTTCGGGCGCGATCGCGTACTCCCGATCACACTCCCTGCAGCGAAGCCCTCTCACATATTTCATGGTCTCTTTGGATAGCACACACGGCTCGAAAGCGCGTCGCTTCAGTCGACCTGCACGGCCGCAGGGTTGCCAGAGATGTGCAGTACGTGAACCGACCATAGGTGCGAGATCGTGACCTTGGCTGCCATCACCGCCGGGACCGACACGATCACGCCCCAGATCCCAAACACGGCTGCTCCCGCGATCAGCGACAGGATGACGGTCACCGCGTGCAGCTGTGTCTCGCGCCGCAACAGGCGGGGCGTCATGACACGGGAAACCAACTGGTCGATCGCTATCTCCACCGCTATCGCGGCAAGCCCAAGGAGCCATCCGGAGCTGACCGTGGCTACGAAGAACGCAACCGCCGCCGCGAGGTACAGACCGACATTGGGGATGAGACTGACGATGCCGGCGATCGTGCCGACGATCAGCCAGAACGGAAGACCGATCGCCCAAAGTGCGGCAGACGAGAGAACGCCCACCGTGAGCGCTATGAGCAATTGGCCGCGGAAGAACTCGCCGAGGGCCGACCCCACTTTCGAGCCGATCGCTGCTGCCTCTGGGCGCGCGCGTTCCGGGAGAAGGTTGAGCGCATCTCTTCGAAGTTGTGGCAGATCTATAAGGAGGTAGAGCGCGATCAAGGGGGCGAGGATGAAAACGAGCAACGTTTCGAGTACCGAGAAACCGATCCGTGTCACGCGACTTGCCGAACTTGTGAGCTGAGATCGGAAACGTTCCGTGATGGCATCACAGCGCGCCGGTGAAGGGCCCTGTGCGGTGATCGTGCTGTCGACTCCCATCAGACATGAGAACTGGGCGGTGCTCAGGTGCAAGCCCAGGTGCTGGTCTACGGACTCGGTCGTTTTATCGACGAACGTGACGATCCGATTACGAAAGGTCGGCCACTGGTCGCCGAAATCGTGCGACTGCCGCACGACGAAGGGGATCAAGGCGGTTATCAGCAGGGCTAGACCACCCAGAACGATCACGTAGGCGATCAGAGCTCCGCCGACCCGAGGAACACCGCGGGCTTCCAGACGATCCACGATGGGACCGATCAGATAGATGATGAGGAGCGCGAGCACCAAAGGCGGGAAGATCACACGGACCCGGTAAAGCAGCAACAACAAGATCACCGCCAGCAGGACAAGGCCGATGATCGACCACGACGCGATCCCAACGCGCCGCATCCGCTCGCCTACTGGGAGCCGTGGTGGTGCAGGCGTCGCCACCCGATGAGTATGCCCGACTAGCCTTCGGGTTCACCTTCGATCACCAGCTGCGCGGCACGTGCGACGGCCGCCCGGGTGCTGCTCGAATCGCCGACGACGTCCTCGAGCGTGACAACCCGATCGAGCCCGCGAGCAGCAGCGATCTCTGACGGCACCTCGCTGGTCCCTACTACGGCCGCGCATGGGACCCCGTTTTTCCGCGCGAGCTCGAGGACTCCCGAGACCACCTTGCCGGAGAAGCTGCTCGTGTCGAGCCTGCCCTCTCCCGTGATGACGAGGTCGGCTCCGGTCAGCGCTTCCTCGAGCCCAGCGGCAGACGCGACGATCTCGAACCCGGACGTGAGGCGAGCACCGAAGAAAGCCGAGAGCCCGGCTCCCATCCCTCCGCCGGCGCCCCCGTGTGCGATCGTGGCGACGTCGACACCGAGCTTTGTATCCACGACGTGCGCCAACCGTTCGAGTCCTTCCTCCAATATCGCGATCTCGTCTAGAGACGCACCTTTCTGCGGGCCGAAGACGCGCGCTGCACCGGCGGGCCCGATAAGAGGGTTAGTAACGTCGCACGCTCCCACGACGGTAGTTTCGATGGTCGAGACCCAACGCAGATCCGCGAGCTCCCGCAGCGCGCCGCCTCCGACTGGAAGCGACCGACCGCTTTTATCGAGGAATTCCCATCCTGCCGGCCGCGCGGCCCCCGTGCCCCCGTCGGTGGATGCGCTTCCGCCCACGAAGACGACGACCCGGTCGGATCCGACAGCAGCCGCGGCGATCAATTCTCCCGTTCCACGCGACGTCGCGCCGAGCGCGTCGGGCTTTTCCATCAACGTGGCTCCGGAGGCTTGAGCCATCTCTACGACGGCTCGACCGTCGTCCAGAGATGCGAACGACGAGATGAGGCGGCGATCGTCGGGACCATGGATTGAGACTTCATGACGTCTTCCACCGAGGTGCTGCAGAAGAACGTCGGTCGAGCCCTCACCGCCATCTGCCAGCGGACATTCGATGCATTCGGCCCCTGAAACGACCTCCTTGACCCCAGCCGCCAGCGCACGCGCCACGGCGCGGGCGTCTAGCGTTGACTTGAACTTGTCGGGGGCCAGAACGATCCGCATGGAGGTCTATCTAGGATACGGACGTGCCCGACGACCTGAACGTCGTACTCGCCTCGAACCGCGGGCCGATCTCCTTCGTTAAGAGTCACGACGGCTTCGACACCAAACGCGGGGCAGGAGGGCTTGCCGGCGCCCTCGATCCTGTTGCTCGACGCCTAGGGGACGACGCGGTGTGGCTCGCTGCGACGACGTCGGACACCGATCGGGACGCTCTGCGAGCAGGTGCAGTGGATGGGATCGCCGAGCAGCTGGGATACGACCTGTATCTGCTGGACGTCGACGCGGAGACGTATTCCAAGTACTACGACACCATCTCGAATCGGATGCTGTGGTTCGCCAACCACTGTTTGCTCGACGAGATGGGGATCACGGAATTCGGCGACGACGACCTCGATGCATGGACGACGGGCTACGAACCCGTCAACCAACGGTTCGCACAGGTGGTTGCCGAAGTTGCCGAACCGTCGTCGCTGGTCTTGTTTCAGGACTATCACCTCGCAACCGCCCCCGGATACCTGCGAAAGCGACGTCCTGATCAAACGATCTTCCACTTCACACACTCGTCGTTCTGTGGAAGCAAAGATCTGTTTAGGTTGCCCGAGCCGGTCTCGCGCGGGGTCGTAGAAGGGATGTTGGGTGCGGACCTCCTCGGTTTTCACGTTCCCACATGGGCTCTCGGTTTCATGGATGCCTGCCGCCACATCGGAGCGGAAGTCGATGACTCCAACGGCATCGTCCACAACGACGGGCGAACAACGTGGATCCGCTCCTATCCGATCCCGATCGAAGCTCATGAGCTCGAGACACTGGCCCGCAGTGAAGCTGCAGCAAGCTGGGCACAGCGTCTAGGACAGCGGTCTCGGCGTCTTCTCGTTCGGGCCGATCGAGCAGAGCCTTCCAAGAACATCGTGCGCGGCTTCGAGGCTTTCGGCCGATTGCTCGATCGACGGGAAGATCTTCGGGAAGACGTCACTTTCGTTGCGTGTCTTTACCCCTCGCGCCAGTCGATGAAGGAGTACCGGGATTATGGCGAGGCGATCCAGAAAGCCGCGGCCTCGGTCAACGACCGCTACCCGGGGTCTGTCGATCTGTTCATGGAAGACGACTTCGACCGCACGCTCGGTGCCCTCTCGGTCTACGACGTTCTGTTCGTCAACCCCCTGATGGACGGCATGAACCTCGTCTCGAAGGAAGGGCCAACGATCAATCGCAGGGACGGCGTTCTCGTGCTGTCGACCGGAGCTGGCTCTTACGACGAGTTGGGGGACGACGCGGTCACGATCGAAGATGCACGGAACATCGACGAGACGGTGACGGCGTTGGAGCGCGCGTTCGACATGCCTATGGACCTAAGGACCGCGCGGGCGGAGAGGTTGAGGAAGAAAGCAAGGGAGCGCCGGCCCGACGATTGGATCAACGCTCAGCTCGCCGACCTCGTCGAGATCGCAGGAGGCGGCACGCCGGTGACACCGGCGAGCTAGCCGCGCCGGAGACGCTCTAACAGGTCGACCGCTCCCGCGGGCCCGGCAACCACGACATCCGCACGTTCCAGCAGTTCGGCCGGCGCCTCGGGCGAAGACACCGCCACGCGCAGAGTTGCGATTCCGGCCGCTTCGAGTTCGTCGAGCGCGTCGAATCCGGGAAGATCGACTCGGTCGTCACCGAAGAATGCCGCAGCGCGCAGCTCTTCTTCCGAAGCGCGCATCTCGATCACCGCACGCTTCGAGAAGTCGACGGCGGGACGCAACTCGTAGGACATCCGACCTCTTTTCGTGACGAGGTCGAAGCGCGACGCAAGCTCGTCTGCAATCTCCGCGATCTCTTTCTGGGCGCGGATTGGATCGTCGGCGGCCCTGAAGTGGATGTTCACGATGACTCGCTTGTTCTCGACGAGTGCTCCCGCAAGTTTTCGCCGGGTGAGCTCCTGGGTAGCGGCGGCTGCGGCTTCCTGCACGTTGTCTTCGTGAGGAGCGGCCCAATCCGACAGCTGTACGACTCCCTCGACGGCCCGCTCCGCTCCGTGTACTCCCCAGATCTCGATGTCGGGGCCCAACCAGTCGACAAGCTGCGCGGCGGCGCGGCCCGAGACGATCGAGACGACGCGAAACCTGCTAGCGAGGTCATTCAGTAACTGCGGCACGTTCGGAAGAGGGCGCGCATCGGCCGGTATCAGGACGATGTCGGACAGGGTGCCGTCGAAATCGAGGAAGAGACCCGCGCTCTCCGGATGCGCGACGAACGGAGCCAGGCGATCGTCGGTCATCGCTTAGAGGCTACGGGCTAACTTTCGTCGGCGCCCACAACCACATGCAGGGACACCGCCGTCGAAAGATTCGACGGTTTCGGCGCAGAGGCCCAACCGAAGTGCGCCGCGAGCGCTTGTGCGGCAGGCTTCGCCGTCGCGGTCGCCCAGAAAACGGTCGTGTGGTCGTACAGAACAGAAGCCTTGTGGATCGCGAACACGCTGTAACCGAGCTTGGTGAGCCGATTGGCCATGCGGTCTGCAGCATCCGCGGAACTCGTGGCGTTCAGCACCTGGACGGTGACGCCCGAAGTGATGAGCTTTGCCAGCACGGACGGCTGTGACGATGGTGCTGCGGGGGCCGCAGCCACGGTCGACCGTGACTGCCGGGCCGAGGGGGCCGATGCTTTGGCGAGGCTGGGGCCGGGAGTCGTTCCTTGACCGACCACAGAATGGACCGCAACCCAGACACCGCCGAGCACGATCGCCCCGATGATCGCCCACGGGACGATCCACCCCACGAGCGATCTATAGAACGGCAGCTGGTTCTTGGATGAATGCCGGCCCACGGGCGGGCCTACCTCTTAGCCGGCGAATACTCCGCGCCCAATAGGCGGGCCACGCGCTGACGCTGCCGGTATGTCCGCAGCCGCTTCAAGCGCTTCACGAGGATCGGGTCATGGGTCAATGCTGCGGGACGCTCCAAGAGCTCGTTGAGGAGTTGGTAGTAGCGGGTCGCAGACATGTCGAAGCGATCTCTGATCGCCTGCTCTTTGACTCCGGCGTGCTTCCACCACGTGCGCTCGAAGTCGAGCATCTCGATGTCTCGCTCGGTCAGTTCGTCGTCGTAATCCATGCATGCGAACGTAACTTGCAGGTTCCGCACCTAGCCGGATTTCCGCCATGTCGCACTACGGAGCGAAGAGGACGAGCGCCCGGAGCGGACCCTTTGCAATTAAGCGACCCGGAAAGCCCCGGCGCAGCCGGCGCGGGGGTCGCTTAGCAAGAGCGGAGCGAGGTCCGCGAGGGCGCCGGCCTCGTAGCGGAGGGACTTACGGAAAGAGGCCGCGGGTTAGGTGGGCTTCGGCTACTCGGCCGACACCGATCCAGTGCGCTGCCTGGCGCATCGTGAGGCCTTTCTCTTCGGCCAGGGCAGAGACCTCGTCGAAAGCCTTCTCCATGATCATGCGGAGGCGGTCGTTCACCTCTTCTTCGGTCCAGAAGTAAGCCTGGATGTCCTGGACCCACTCGAAGTAGGAAACGGTGACGCCACCCGAGTTCGCCAGGATGTCTGGGACCACGAAGATGCCGCGATCGTTCAGGATCTTGTCGGCTTCGAACGTCACGGGCCCATTCGCTGCTTCGCAAACGACGTTGGCCTTCACATTGTCGGCATTCTTGACCGTGACCACGCCTTCGATCGCAGCCGGCACCAGCACGTCGCAGTCGATCTCGAGCAGTTCTGCGTTGGTGATCTCGTCGGCACCCGGAAAGCCGCCCACACGGCCGGCTTCTTGTACGTGGCGGTTGATCGCTTCGGGGTCCAAACCTCTGTCACGGTAGAGGCCGCTTTTGACATCCGACACCGCAACCACGCGGCAGCCTGCGTCGTGGAGGAGCTGAGCGGCGATGCCGCCAACCTTTCCATACCCCTGGATCGCGACGCTCACTTCTTCGATGCCGATACCGAGGCGCTTGAGGGTCGAGAAGATCATGTACATCACTCCGCGAGACGTTGCGCCGGCGCGGCCTCGCGATCCCCCGATCGCGACAGGCTTCCCGGTCACGACGCCGGGGACGGAGAAACCCGAATTCATGGAGTACGTGTCCATGATCCACGCCATGATCTCTTCGTTCGTGTTCATGTCGGGGGCCGGGATGTCGCGTTCGGGTCCAATGAACGGCAGGATCTCGGATGCGTACCGGCGCGTCATGCGCTCGAGCTCGCCCCGGGACAGCTCGCGTGGGTCTACGGTCACGCCCCCCTTGGCTCCGCCGAATGGGATACCCGCGATCGCGCATTTCCACGTCATCCACATCGCTAGAGCCTTCACTTCGGAAAGCGTGACGTCGGGGTGATAGCGGATCCCGCCTTTGGCGGGACCGCGCGTCACGTTGTGATGGACGCGGTAGCCCTGGTAGACGCGCGTGCTGCCGTCGTCCATCCGAAATGGAACGGAAACGATGAGCGCGCGCTTGGGGTTTCGGAGGATCTCGTGCACGCCCGGCGCGAGACCCATGAGCTCTGCTGCTTCATCGAGCTGGGCCAGAGAGGTATCCCACGCGCTATCTGTAGGTGTCTCGGTCTTTTCCGTTGACTCAATCTCCAAGTTCGTCTCCAGTGACGTCCTCGACACCTAACGAGCCGGGTGTCGGAATCGAACCGACGACCTGCGGTTTACAAAACCGCTGCTCTGCCAGCTGAGCTAACCCGGCACGAGCTCTCATTGGAGCCCTGCAGCATGTCGGCCAGGGTATCGCCTCAGACCTGCAACTGAGCGTTTCGCTCGGTCAGATACTGCTCGAGCTTTCTCTTTATCCGTTGCAGCGCGTTGTCGATCGACTTCACGTGACGCCCGAGCATCCCGGCGATCTCTTGGTAAGACTTGCCCTCCATGTAGAGCTGTAGAACTTCGGTCTCGAGCGTCGAGAGCACCTGACCCATCGACTCTTTGATGCCGGCTATCTCGTCTGCTGAGACCACCAGCTCCGCCGGGTCACTGGTTAGCGGAGCTATCAGGGCGTGCTCCAACGGTCGGTCGTCGTCGGCGTCGCCCATCCCCGCTTTGTTGAGAGACACGTACGAATTTAGGGGCGCGTGCTTCTGACGGGTTGCCGTCTTGATCGCAGTGATTATCTGACGCGTGATGCACAGCTCCGCGAATGCACGGAATGCCGTATTCCGATCGACCTGGAAGTCGCGGACGGCCTTGTACAGACCGATCATTCCTTCCTGAACTATGTCTTCTCGGTCGGCTCCTGCAAGAAAGTAAGAGCGGGCTTTCGCACGGGCGTAGTGCCTGTAACGATTGATGAGGACCTCGATCGCGTTCTCGTCTCCAGCCCGCGCTCGCTCGACGAGCGCTTCGTCGCTGTATTCGGCTAGTGACCGGTCCCTCATGTGATTTTCCCCCGTCCGGTCAGGCTACTCGCGTCCGCCTCGCGACGAGCGACTTCAAACATCGCTACCGCACCGGCCACCGCAACGTTCAGCGAGTCGAGGCGTCCCGAACCGGGGATCTTCACGATGCCATCGCACCTTTTGGCAACGGCCGGGCCGAGACCGGACTGTTCGGAGCCCAACACCAGCCCGACAGGCGGGTTCAAGAGCGTGGACTCCCACAGGTCGGCATCGCCGTCGGCGTCGAGCCCGGCGATCCATAGGCCGGCATCTTTGGCTTGTTCGAGAGCGCGCCCGATGTTGCTCACCCGCACCACCGGGACCACTTCGGATGCCCCGGAGGAAACTCTTCTCACAACGTCCGTCACGGGTGCGGCTCGGTGCACGGGCACCACAACACCGTGGAATCCGGCCCCATCGGCGGAACGCAATAAGGAACCAAGGTTATGAGGGTCGGTTACCCGATCGACGAACAAAACCTTTGCGCTTTCATTACTCAGGACATCCTCGAGGGCTGAGTACTGGAAGGCGCCGGTGAGCGCGACGACACCCTGATGGTTCAGACCCTCCGCGACGCGCTCGACTTCCTCTTTGGGAACGATCCGCACGGGAACATCTCGCTCGCCGGCAAGCTTCCGGATACGCGCAACTGCGTCGCCGCCGGCCCGGTCCCTGACGATCAGGATCTTCTGCGCGCCGTTACCGGAAGCTAGAAGCTCTTCGACGGCGCGGCGACCGGAGACCAGACCCGATGTGCCGCCTCGCTGCGGCTCGGCCATCGGAGATTCAGCCGCCCGTCCGCCAGCGCGTGCCGGCCGGCGTGTCTTCGACGGCAACCCCGAGGGCAACGAGCCTCTCTCGGATCGAATCGGCTCGGTCGAAAGCTTTCTCCGCGCGGGCATCTTCTCGAAGTTCGAGGAGGTAATCGATCAACGAAGCTGCGAGGGCCGATGTGTCTGCCGACGGGAACGCGAACCCCAGAACCCCCGTTGCCTGGTCAAACATCTCGCAAACTTTGAGGAGTTGCATTACGGCCGCAGGATCGCCACGTTGCGCATCCTCTACATATCGATTTCCGGTGGAAACGATCTCGTGGATCGCGGCCAGGGCCTCGGCCGAATTGAAGTCGTCGTCCATCGAAGCGACGAATCGATCCAGCAGGCCGCTCTCTTCCGCGTCGTCACCCGATTCCGACTGGGAACCTGTCTGATCGCGAGCTATCGCGTGCACCGCGACATCTTTGAAGGTCTTCCATCGTTCGTACGCGGCAACCGCGTCCGCGATCGAGTCTTCAGAGAACGTGACCTGGCTCCTATAAGAGCCGGTGAGCATCCAGTACCTGAGTGCCTCAGCGGGGTAGCGCTCGAGGGCATCATGCGCGGTAACGACGTTGCCGAGAGACTTGGACATCTTCTCCGATTCCATCTGCACCATTCCCGCGTGCAGCCAGTGCCGGACGAACTGTCTGCCATCCTCCAAAGCTTCGGCTTGTGCGATCTCGTTCTCGTGATGCGGAAAGATCAAGTCCGTCCCGCCGCCGTGGATGTCGAATCCCATCCCGAGATAGCGGGTCGACATCACAGAGCATTCGATGTGCCATCCCGGTCGTCCCGGCCCCCATGGAGACGGCCACTCCGGTTCGCCCGGTTTGGCCGCCTTCCATAGGGCGAAATCCAACGGGCTTCGCTTCGACTCGTGAGCTTCGATGCCTTCCCCTGCTCGCATGTCGTCCAGAGAGCGGCCCGACAGCTTTCCGTAGGAAGGGAACGATTCGACCGAGAAGAAGACGTTCCCATCGGCCTCGTACGCGATGCCTTTCTCGATCAGTCCCTCGATGGCCTTCACCATGTCGTCGATGTGCTCGGTTGCACGGACCACGACGTCCGCGGGTCGAGCACCCAGCGCCGAGAGATCCTCTTCGAACGCTTTGCTGTATTTGCTCGTTATCGCGTCCACCGGGATCCCCTCGAGGTTCGCACGCTCGATGATCTTGTCGTCAACGTCGGTGTAGTTCATGACGTAGGTGACTTCGAATCCTCGATAGCGCAGATACCGGCGGATCAGGTCGAACCACACGAAGGTTCGGGCGTTCCCGATATGGATGTAGTTGTAAACCGTCGGTCCGCAGACGTACATCGTCACCCGGCCGTCGTCACGGGTATCGAGCCCGACGAGCGATCGGGCCAATGTGTCCTGGATGCGGATCTCCGTGACCGGTCGTCGGGTCGACTGCGTCTGATTCGCCATGATTGCCTAGGTTAAGGGCCGAATCGTGGCCACGGCGAGAGCCGCGATGCCCTCGTTCCTGCCCACGAAACCGAGGCCATCGGTCGTGGTCGATTTCACCGACACGTTCCCGGTCTCCATCTCCATCGCTCGCGCAAGGGTGGTCGCGATGGAGGCTCCATGAGGTGCCAGTCGCGGGGTTTGCGCGACGATCGTGATGTCGACGTTGTTGGGGGCCCATCCGGCGTCAGCGAGCAACCGCACGGCCTCGGTGAGCATCTCGATGCTCGAGGCATCCTTCCAGCGAGCGTCGCCCGGGAAGTGCCGGCCTAGATCACCCAGCGCGGCCGCCCCGAGGAGAGCGTCGATCACCGCGTGGCAAACGACATCGGCATCGGAGTGACCGGCCAGACCGTGATGGCCCTCGATCGTTACTCCTCCCAAGGTCAACGGTCGAGACTCATCGAAAGCGTGAACGTCGAGCCCGATTCCGACTCGGTTGGTCACGTACGGCTCGCGACAGCTTCGGCGAGCAGAAGGTCCTCCTGCGTGGTGATCTTCAGGTTCTTCGTGGAGCCTTCGACAACCCGAACGACGCCGCCTATCCGCTCGAACAACTGCGCGTCATCGGTCCCGTGAAAGTCATCGGCCACGGCCCGCTCGTGCGCCGCGCGCAGTCGCGTTGTGATGAATCCCTGAGGGGTTTGCGCGATCTGGAGCTGCGCGCGGTCTACCGTTGTGACCACACTGTCTCCGACTGTGTCTTTGATGGTTTCCACCGCCGGGATGCACGGTATCGCCGCCTCGGCTCCAGATCGGAGGGCCCGGGTTACACGTGCGATCGTTTCCTGTTCTACGAAGGGACGAGCAGCGTCGTGAACCAGGACGTGCTCGGTGGCAACCGAGTCGAGCCCGTTCGCCACCGAAGCCTGTCGCGTCCTCCCGCCCTCTACGACGATCACGTCGGCTTCAGAGTGGGACGCGTGCACCACCGCCACGTGTTCGGCAGGAACGACGAGAACGATGGGAGAGCAACCGAAGGTCTCGAACGCCGTTAGCGACCACTCGAAGAGCGCACGCCCCGCGAGGCGTCGGAACTGCTTGGGGGTCGAGTCATCAGGCGCAACGGCGCGGCGGCCGCGGCCTCCTGCAACGATGATCGCTGCGGGAGACAATGTCGTTATCCGAGCACCTCGTCGAGCATCTTCTCGGCAGCTTCCTCATTGCAATTCTTCGAGAATGTGAGCTCGGAAACCAGGATCTGACGAGCCTTGGTGAGCATTCGCTTTTCGCCTGCTGCCAGGCCCTTCTCCTTGTCGCGTTGGTGCAAGCTGCGCACGACGTCGGCAACCTGGTAGATGTCTCCGGAACGGAGCTTCTCGACGTTGGCCTTGAAGCGGCGGGACCAGTTCGTGGTGTTGGTGGTGGGCTCGTTCTTCTGCAGAACCTTCAGAACCTTCGGTACCTCCTTGGCGGGAGTTACCACCCTGAGGCCGACCTCGTCGGTGGAGTCCGTCGGGACCATCAGCGTGAGCTCTCCATAAGCGAGCTTGAGGATGAAGTACTCCCGGGTCTCGCCGAATATCTCTTTGTTTTCGAGAGACTCGATCGTTGCTGCCCCGTGATGCGGGTACACCACCTTGTCACCTACGCGGAAAGCCACTACCGACGCACCTCCTGCGTTCTTACAGAAGAAATGCCCTCTGGTGGGGCGGAGCGGGCGTCTCCATGGGGAGAGGCCTCGATCCTGATTTTAACATGAGCGTCCACGCCGGAGGTGGGTCAGGATGCGATCTCGAGAGCGCGTACATGTGCGAGCGCATCGTCCACCGTAGCCACGCGTACCAGTGTGATGGATGTGTCGCAGTCCTCGCTTGCGACCGGAACGATGGCCCGAGTAAAGCCCAGACGCGCGGCCTCGCGCAAGCGCCGTTCGATGTCGGATATACGCCTGACTTCCCCCGATAGCCCGACCTCACCCAAGACGATGGTGCCCCCGTCCATGGGGACCTGATGCTGGGACGAAGCCAGAGCAACGCAGATCGCCAGGTCCAGAGCAGGCTCCCTAACCGTGATGCCCCCTGCAGCAGAAACGAAGACGTCGTGCTCGCCACAACGAAGTTTTGAAGACAAGACACCCATCAGCAACGTCAATCTGCGCTGATCGACACCGATCGCGACTCTGCGCGGTGATCCATTGGAGCGCTCGCCGATAAGTGCCTGGATCTCCACCAGCACAGGTCGCGATCCCTCGCGAGCGCACGACACCACCGAACCCGATGTGGTTGCGCGATCTGCGAGAAGGACCGCCGAGGGATCGCCCACCTCTTGTAAGCCCGTCGCAGTCATAGAGAACACACCCGTCTCATCGGCGGGGCCGAAACGATTCTTGGTTGCGCGAAGGAGCCGTAAGGCGCCGGTTCGTTCTCCGTCGAGCGACAACACGCAGTCAACGACGTGCTCGAGCGTCTTTGGTCCTGCGACCGAACCATCCTTGGTCACGTGCCCCGTGAGGACGATTGCCGTTCCGGTTTCCTTCGCAACGCGAGCGATCGCTGAGGCACATTCGCGAACCTGAACGATCGAAGCGGCCGGCTGAGATAGCGCGGGATCGGAGATGGTTTGGACGGAATCGATGACAACGACGTCGGGGGCCTCGGAACGGATCAGGTCGAGGATCGGCGGGAGTGAAGTTGCGGTTACGGCCGGCAAGGCATCGAGCGAAGCGCCGACACGCTGAGCGCGCGCGGCCACTTGGTCCAGAGACTCTTCGCCGCCGACAAGCGTTGCCGTCGCTCCGCCCGCCATCAGCCCCGATAGGGCTTGAAGTACCAGCGTCGACTTCCCGATGCCGGGCTGCCCGGCGAGGAGATACACCCCGCCTGTCACGAGGCCACCGCCCAACACGCGATCGAGTTCTCCGATGCCGGTAACCAGCCGTCGTGGGATCCGAGCAGCATCGAGGGATACGACCGCCAGCGGAGCCCCGCCGGCCGCGTCAACGTCTCCGGTTGGTGCAGCTGCGTTCCATGCACCGCACTCGGGACACCGTCCGAACCACTGCGCCTGGGCATATCCACATGCCGAACACCCAAATCTGCTCACGGTCCAAAAGTAGCCACCAGGTGAGACAAGTTTCGGAAAGGTGCGTGAGAGGCTTCCGACATGGGCTTTCTCGTCTCGGCAGTAAGAGAAGGCGATCTCGAGCGAGTTGTCACCACGCTCGCCGAGGACCCCAAAGCGACTTCGGAGCGGGACGAGAGTGGAGTCTCGGCGCTTCTCCTCGCGATCTACATGGGCCGCGAAGACATAGCGCAGGCGATTGTCGAGAACGTTGAAGAGCTCGACATCTTCGAGGCAGCGGCGTTCGGCGACCTACCGGCCGTCGAGAGGGCCCTCCTGGGAGATCCCGGTTTGGTGCGAGAACTTTCCCCCGACGGCTTTACTGCGCTCCACCTCGCAGCCTTCTTTGGCAACGAGGAGATCGTGCGCAAGCTACTTGGAGCAGGAGCCGACCCGAGCACCGTGAGCGCCAACGAGATGGGGGTGACCCCGCTTAACTCTGCCGCTGCGAGCTCGCAGGCCGTCATCGCAGAAGCCTTGATCGAGGCGGGTTCCCCTATCGACGCGGCGCAGCATGGCGGGTGGACCCCGCTTCATTCGGCCGCCCAGAACGGGAATCTCGCGCTCGTTGTCCTTCTGCTGGACAAGGGCGCGGATCCGCAAGCGAGGAACGCGGAGGGAAGGCGTCCGGTCGACCTGGCGCAGGATCGAGATCACGACTCGATCGCGCAATTACTGGCGCGGTTCTAGTCGGCCACTCGGAGAGCGACGGCGGGAGCGATGCGCGACGCCTGACGCGCCGGCCATGCCGTCGCCACCAGCGAGGCGACGAAAGCGGCCCCCGTAAGCACTAAGACCTGGACCCATGGGATGAGGAAGTGGATCCCCTTTCCGAAGTCACCGTGGGACACCAATTGGGCCGCCGTCACGATCGCGAGAACGGACCCGACGGCGATCCCTTCGAACGCCACGAAACCCGACTCAATCAAGAAGGCGGCGCGTACCTGCTGGGACAAGAAACCGAGTGAGCGCAGCACGCCGATCTCACGCCGCCGCTCCCGGACGGCACGGATCATGACGACGCCCAGCCCTGCGATCCCAACGAGGAGACCGAGAGCGAGATAGCCCTGCATCAGGTGCAAGAACTGCGTGCTGATCCTCTGCTGATCCTCGACGACCCGGCGGAAAGTCTCTGCCTCGACCCCGTTGGCAACGAATCTTCCCTGAAGCGCGGTCGTCACTGCAGTTTCTCGGTTCGGAGCCGTCGAAACGTAGAAGCGAGACGCAGACACCTGTTTTCCGAAAGCTGCGCGCACCGAACGCGCCGACATGTAGGCGCCCGCGAAATTCGGATCGTAGGAAACGATGCCGATCACGGTTCGTGTCGAGGTCTTGTTGGTAATGGGATCGATGACTTGGAGGTTGTCACCGGGGGCCGCGTAAACCGTGCCGGGACCGCCCCCACCCTTTTGCAAGAAGAAGCTGTCGATCACGACGGTCGAAGGGTCCGCGATCAACTTGTCCCAGACTCGCGCGTCGCTCGTGAATCCCGCGGCTCGTTTCGTGAGCGTTGGTGCTCCGACATCGACTAGATCCTTAGTGATTCCGGAAACCGGCCACGGCTGTGGATCCGTTACGGAGTCCGGTTTGTAGAGAACGCTTCCGTAAAGCACCGGAGACGCGTGCTCGACGCCCGCAACCGACGCGATATCCGATACGGTCGGAGGATTGCTTCCACTCGCGCTGACGTAGATGTTGAAGCCGCCGCCGGCATCGTGGGTCGCAGTATCTATCTGACTACCGAACACCGTAGATAGAACCGCGATGAAGGTCATCGTAAAGATCACGAGCGAGTACATGATCAGCGTCAGCCCTGTCCGGAACCGACGCGCCAGCGGGTAAGCCAGCGCCAACCGCAGTGACAATCGTTTGGCGGCGATCCTTCGGATCCCGCCTTCCATCGTTTCTTGACTCTGACTCAACAGCGTTATCGCTGCAAAAACGAGCAAGATTCCCTGCAACACGAAGGCGAATAGATTTCCCCCGTCAAAGAACTGACCACCCGTGACGGTGTTGCCGAAGATCCCCCACACAAGCGACGTTAGAGCCACTGCGATCACCGCGGTTCGACGTCCAATGATGCGAGTACCGAGAGGGAGTAGACCGAACAGCACCATGGGAGGGCCGAGGATCGCCAGCGCGAAGGCATCTTTGTTCCCAAAGGTCGAGACGAAACCCGCCCCCGCTGCCAACGACAACGCAAGCCCTCCGACGAGCGTGCGGCGGCGCATCTTCGCTAGACGTGGTTCCGCAAGATCGCGGATGGCTCGGATGATGTTGACCCGGCTGATCCTGATGCTGGTGACGAGCACCGTCACCAGAGAGATGAGCGCGCCGATGCACGCCCCGCCGATGACACTTGCAGCCGTCATCGAGAACAGCAGCTTCAAAGAAAAGTCGCCGGCCCCGCTGAAGATGGGGGCCGCGATCTTCACGATCGCCCACCCGACACCGATGCCCAATACCCCGCCCAAAGCCCCTGCCGCGAGGGCATAGATCGCTCCCTCGATCATGAAGCTGCGGACCAGATCGACGCGCCGAAGGCCAACGGCGCGAAGCATCCCCAGCTGGCTTTTCCGTTCCTCGGACAGCATGACGAAGATATTTACGAGCAAAAGGATTCCCGCCACGATCGCGAACGCGCCGATGTCGAGGAACAGCGACGAGAACTGCTTCCCGGACTGGTCGGCGGCATCGAGAAGATCTTTCTTGATCTCGTCGACTCGCAACGTGCTAGACGGTCCCAACGATCGCTCGATCGCCGATGTGACGCCCGAGCTGACGGCGGCTCCATCCGTGACGCCACCCCGATTCGAAACGATGACTAGGTCTTGCGGCGGTGTGGCTCCCGGGGGCAGGCCCGCCGAGATTGCGTCGGCCACCGTGCCCGGTGCTACGAACGCGTTCGGCGACAAGCTGCTGTTCGAGGTTCCCGTCGAGAACCCGGCTATGCCCACGGTCGGAAGGACACGGTCGACCGTCACATCGATCGAAGAGCCGTACATATAGAGAGTCACGCGATCTCCCACGCCGGCATCAAGGCTGTCGGCAAGATCCTGGGAGATGTCGCTGTGTCCCGGAGCGGGAGTCACACCGAGAAGTCCCGTCGTCGGAGGATCGTGACCAAAAGACTCGAGGGCATCGAAGTTCGCTTCCACGACTTGGGTCTGCGGCTCGGCTCGCCGGCTGCCGCTCGCGCTGGAGGCAGCCGAAGCCGGGATCGCCACGAGCGAGCCGACGCCGTCGATACGCGGGTCGTGCAATGCCGCGATCTTCGATTCGATGCCGGGTGTTTGCGCCGGATCGGGAACGCGGATGATCTCGTCGATCGGGCCGAGCTGAGTGAAAGCGAACTGCCTTATCGAGGTGTTCAGGGTGTTACCCACGATGAAA
>JAXDJM010000125.1:0-5043 GCA_034665605.1 Actinomycetota bacterium
GCCGCGGCGGGTACATCCGTCATCAGAACTTGTGCGATGACGAAGTAAACGGCCACGGCGATCGCGGCACCGAGCGCCAACAATGGACCGGCAAGTGCTGTGTGCGGCAACGAGAAGATCACGACGACGCCCGCACAACCAAGACCAAGTGCGGCCATCAATCGAGGACGGAATCGTTCGAGCCCGGTGGCCAGCGCGATGAGGGTCGTCCACAACGGATAGCTATAGAAGACGAGACCCACTACCGCGGCGGACGTTTTCGACAGAGCTGCGAAGAACAACGACGATTCGAACCCATAGCCAAGGGCGCCGAGCACCACCAACTGCATGGTTCGCTTCGATGCCGGCTTCTGTGCGCGTCCGAGTTTGCGCACGACGGCGAGCAGCACCGCTGCGACTGCGAACCGGCTGGCGAGCAGAGGCATCACCGGCGCGCCGGTTCTGTAGGCGAGCTTTGCGACGATGGCCACGGCACCGAACGCGACCGCCGCAACGACCCCCAGTCCTACGCCGGCAAGGGTTCGATCGGGGCTCTCTGCCAATGTGAGTTTCGGGCTACGCGCTGGGGCTCGGCACCGGGGAAACCGAGGGCCCGGCCACGTTTCCCGCGTTGATGCACGAATCCAGGCCGAGCTCGGCGGCCAGCTGGCTGGCAGAGATGGAAGCCTGTTCGATCTTGGTGACCAGGTCCGAAGTTCTTGGTTGGTCGTTGGCGGCCACGGCCTTTTGCAGCTGAGGGAGATAGGTGGCAACGGCTTGCAATTCGGTGAGCATGCGGTCGACACGCGATCGCATCGAGTCGGGTGGGTTCAGCTCGCGCAGTCGTGCAAGAAGGCTCCTATAGACGTCCTCTGTCTGTCGAACGAACGCGTCGACCTGAGCCGGCGTCGTTAGAGGGGGAGGACTCTGTGCCTTCGCCGCTGCGCTGGCGCACAGCGACTCCGCCTGTGCCACGTACTCCGAGGTCGAGAGAGGTTTCTTGTCGCACGAAGCAAGTAGTGCCGTCGATACGATGAGGCACACGAATATCCTCGATGTGGGGGAGTTCAACCTGGCTCCTTGTTCCTCACCGCGAGCCGACATTACCCGAGCGAGGTGACCGATAGGGGTGAACGTCGACTGGTACATCTACGTCGCGTTCCTCGCGTTCGTGGTTGCGATGCTTCTCGTCGATCTCAAGTTATTCCATGCAGAGGGTAAAGAGGCCACCGTCGCGGAATCCGCGACTTGGGTCGGTGTGTGGGTCGCGCTTGCCGTCGCGTTCGGTCTGATCCTGTGGGCCTGGATGGGTGCCCACGCATCGGGCGAGTACTTCGCCGGGTACCTGATCGAGTACTCGTTGTCTGTGGACAACATGTTCGTCTTCATCCTGATATTTGCCTATTTCAGCGTGCCGCGGGCGTATCAACATCACGTGCTCTTCTACGGGATCCTCGGAGCGATCGTCTTTCGGGGTGTGTTCATCCTGCTCGGCACCGCTTTGATCACAAACTTCGAGTGGGTGATCTATGTGTTCGGTGCGTTCTTGATCTACACGGCCATACGGATCGGCCTTGGTGGAACCGACGAGATCCACCCGGAGCGAAACAGGATCTTGAATTGGGTCAAGAAGCGATTTCCAGTTTCGGAGGACTTCCGCGGCCAAGCCCTTGTGGCGTGGATCGACGCCCGTCGCGTTCTCACGCCTCTTTTCATAGTCCTCGTCTTCATCGAGATCACAGACGTTCTGTTCGCTCTCGACTCGATCCCGGCGATCTTCGCCGTTACACGGGCTCCATTCATCGTGTTCAGCTCGAATGTCTTTGCGATCCTGGGTTTGCGTGCGCTGTACTTCCTGATCGCAGGTGCGATGGATCGCTTGCACCTTCTCAATTACGGATTGGCGGTCATCCTCGGGTTCGTCGGCGTAAAGATGCTGTTGGAAGCTGCAGACGTCGTTATCCCCATCTGGTCATCGCTGGTTGTGATCGTTGGGGTTCTCGCGGCCACCGCGGTTCTGTCTCTGATGCTCGCTCCACGAGAGCGAGGGAAACAACCTAAAAGCGACTAGTCGTTGGTGCGAGCGATGTCGCGCGCGGTTGCTTGAGCGACTGGGCGCACGACGATTTCGTCGATGTCTACGTGGGAAGGGCGCGTGACCGCCCACGCGATGCAATCTGCGATGTCGTCTGCGGTTAGAGGTTCGATCCCTTCGTAGGGCGCGCTCGCTTTTTCCGTGTCGCCTTCGAACCTCACGAGGGAGAACTCGGTTTCGACCAGGCCCGGAGCGATCTCGGTGACGCGAACCCCCGTCCCGAGCAGCTCGAGTCGCAGGGTCCTGGTGATGGCTCGCAAGGCGTGCTTCGAAGATGTGTAACCGCCTCCGCCTGGATAGACCTCGAATCCTGCGATCGAACCGACGTTGACGATGTGCCCCCGTGCTTCGACCAATCTGGGAAGCAACGTACGAGTGATCCTGACGACGCCGAGAACGTTCGTCTCCCACATCTTCGTCAGGTGGTCGTCGGGCATCTCCGCGAGACGGTCGACGCCGACCGCAAGCCCGGCGTTGTTCACCAGCAAGTCGGCCTTCTCGATCTGGGCTACGAACTCCTCCACCGACGCTTCGTCGGTCAGGTCGAGGGCATGGAACGATCCGCCGCATTCGTCGGCGAGCTCCCGGAGTCGGTCGACCCTTCGTGCTCCGAGGACCACTTCAAAGCCCTCCTTGGCGAGGGCTCGGGCGGTCGCAGCGCCGATCCCGCTCGAGGCCCCCGTCACGACGGCGACCCTCCGCGGCTGCTCGATCCCCCCGGCGGACGCGTTCATGAAACGATCGTGCCATGCCGGACCGCCGCATCTCGATCATCGGGGCACCGCTCGACCTCGGCGCCGCGCGCCGCGGCGTCGATATGGGTCCCAGCGCGATCAGATACTCGGGCCTCGCCGAACGGCTCGAGGCCCTTGGGCTCGATGTCGAAGACGCCGGCAATGTGGGGGCCGAGCTCCCCGAAGTTGCTTCGGTGGCGGACGAGCACGCTCGCTATCTCCCCGAGATCCTGGCTACGTGCGCGCAGATCGCGGCCGGGGTCTCCCAGATCGCTTCGGACGGTCGATTCCCTCTCGTTCTCGGCGGGGACCACTCGATCGCCATGGGCTCGCTCGCCGGACTACATGCGGCGCGTGGCAGCGGCGGATTGCTGTGGGTGGACGCGCACGCCGATATGAACAGGCCGACGACCTCCCCATCGGGAAACGTGCACGGCATGCCGCTCGCGACTGCCCTTGGAGCCTGCGGATTCGAGCTCGAAGGATTCTCGGCACCGCCGTGGGTGCAAGCAGATCGAGTGGCGATCGTCGGCGCGCGTGCGATCGACCCTGGTGAGAAGTCGCTCATCCGCGAGCTCGGCGTGTACGTCGCGACGATGGCCGACATCGACCGCCGCGGAATCCCCGCAGTGATGGGGGAAGCCCTCGAGGTCGTGAGTGGCCCGGGATTCGTTCATGTCTCGCTCGACGTCGACGCGTGTGACCCAGAGATAGCACCGGGTGTCGGCACCCCCGTTCGCGGCGGGCTGTCCTATCGCGAGGCTCACCTCGCGATGGAACTGGTCGCCGAGTCGGGCCTGCTGACATCCCTCGAGGTCGTGGAGGTGAACCCGATCCTCGACCTTGCAGACGCGACCGGTGCTCTTGCGGTCGACCTCGTTGCCAGCGCTCTCGGAGCCCGCATTCTGTGAGCTAACGGAGGACGGGCTCCCTTCCGCTCGACCTAACGAGTCGTCAGTCGTGAAGGACGCGGCCTTCGATCCCACCGGCAACGGCGACAACTTCGCCCGTCACGTGGCCCGAGATCTCGTCCGACGCAAGCGCGACGACGACCCGCGCGACATCTTCGGGCCGAGCCACCTTGCGCAGAGCCATCGTTCTCGTGATCTTGTCGACGAATGCAACGTCTTCGAGCCGGTCGCTGGTGCGCTCGACCGCGGTCCAGCCGGGAGCGACGACGTTGACACGACCTCGAGGTGCGATCTCCACTATCTCGTTCTTCAGGCTCTTCACGAATCCCGAGACGAGCGCACCTTTGGCTGCTGCATAGTCCGCGTATCCGGCCTCGCCGATGACGCCCGCCGTCGACGCGACGATCACGATGTTGCCCGACTTCGTTTCCTTGACGTGCCTGAGGAATGCGCGACACGTCAAGAAGACGCTGTCGAGACAGGCCGCCAGCGTCGAGCGCCATCGCTCGAAAGTCATATCCCACAGAGGCTCTTCGGCCGGCGCCCACGCCCCCGCATTCGCGACGACTACGTCGAGCCTGCCGAGAGCTTCAACCGTCGCCGGGATGAGAGAGTCGGCTTGATGCTCGTCGGTGAGATCTGCTTGAAGAGCCGCGCCGTTGTGTCGAGCCGCGAGCTCGGTAGCGCGGGTCTCGCTGCTCAAGTAATGGACCGCGACCAGCGCGCCTTCAGCAGCGAAGGCCGAAACGACGGCGGCTCCGATGCCGCCCGCGCCGCCGGTCACGAGTACGCCTTTGCCGTCGAGCCCCGTTTCCATGGCGCCCGACGCTAACCGCTAGATTGCCGGCGTGAAAGACATCGGGATCGCGGGGCTCCCGTACTCGGGCAAGACGACTTTGTTCGAAGCGATCACGCGCGCCGGGTCGTCCGGGGGCCGGGCGAACCAGGCGGTCGTCGACGTGCCCGACAGCCGGGTCGGGATCCTTGCCGAGATGGAGCGGTCGAAGAAGATCGTCCAGGCGAAAGTGAGATTCGTGGACGTCCCCGGCGGGCTCACCGCCACCGGCATCGCAGAATTCAGAACCACGGACGCGTTGTGCATCGTGCTCGGGGCGTTCGCCGACGACGCGGACCCGGTTCGCGACCTAGCCTCCGTTAGCGCCGAGTTGATCCTTGCGGATCTCGCCAGTATCGAGAGCGGCCTGGAGAAAGCCCGTAAGCGTGCGCGCGGGTCGAAGGAGGCGCTCCGTGAAGTGGAGGCTCTGGAGCGCGCACATGGATTGCTCGACGCAGAGACGCTGCTGCGCGACGGCTCGTTCGACGC
>JAXDJM010000126.1:0-6673 GCA_034665605.1 Actinomycetota bacterium
ATCAGGGACCACAGCGCGTAAGCCATGCGGCGTCTCTGGCCTTCGCCCACGATCAAGGCCACTATGCCGAGCATTGCGAGAGCAAGCCCGAACAGTGCGGGACCCTCGGGGGTCTGACCGAGGACCACGCTCAGCATCCCGTGGTTCTGGAACGAATGCGCGAACGTCTTCCAGGTCGCATCGGATACCAGAGCGGAAAAGATCGAGCCGGGCCGCCCCCATGTCGAGCTCCACGGCAACAGCAGGATCCATCCGACGAGCAAACCGATGAGGCACGAAACCAGGGACGGAACTGCGCGCCGGACCTTGTGCATCACCGCGCTCGAGATCGTTAGAGCCACGGCAACCAAGGCATAGAGGATCAAAGAGCCCGGCACGAACGCCGCCGAGAAAGCCGCGCCGAAGGCAAGCCGTGCGACCGATCGTCCTCGCACCCATCCGGGCGGGCGGACCCATCCGGTCAATCGAAGCATCGATAGGAGCACGAACGGGGCCGCGGCTCCGAAAACGAGCGCGCCTAGGTTCCCGGTGCGCATCCCTGCGTAGCCGACCGGGCCCAGCACGTAAGCGATACCCGCGGCCGCGCGGCCGACGCGGTCGACCACATCCGAAACGAGCTTGTACGCGCCGACAAATGCCACGATCCCGAGAAAGAGGATCAACAGCTTCTGCGCTACTGCGACGTTGCCCAAAGTGATCACCGGGAAGGTTCCAAGCATCAAGAACGCAGGAGGGGCGGGCCCGGGCTGTCCCAGACCCACCGCTTGCCACGGCGAGAAGAAAGCTCTCCACAAGCCCGTCACCCGCTCCGGATAAGGCAGCAGCTCGCCGACGGAAGACGGCGGCGCCCACAAGAAGTGTCTGAATCCGAGGAGCAAAAGGATCAGCGCCACGGCAGCTACTGCTCCGCTCCATCCTCGCAACCGCCGCCCGATGACACGGGCCTGAACGCTGCGCTGAGCAAGCACTTCGGCGCGTCTGCCCCACGCGTCCTCGATGTTCTCAACGAGGTGGCCCGCGTAAGAACGAACGCGTGTCGACTGCCGAACCGTGAGTCTCTGCAGACGGCGATCGGGGATCCGGCGTTTCCGTTGGACCCGAGCTCGCTCCGAAAGCGTCTGCGGGAACGTTGCGAGGTTCCACAACAGTGCCCGTCCCAGATTGACGATCTCCCCGGGCTGGCGGAGAACCACGAATCCCACCATCTCGGCGAATGCGAGAAGCACGAACTGAGGAAGGAGGGCCACGAGGCGCGGGCCCGACACGTTCTTTGCGACCGTTCGCAGTCGGTTCCGTCGGATGTAGTACCGGATCGGCCTGAAACGTGACGCTCGTTGCCCGGTCGCAAGTGCCATGGCGTGGCGAGCCTTGGCTTTGGGCTCGACCCTGACCGAATAGCCGGCGACACGCGCTCGCCAGCACAGATCGAGATCCTCCGAGAATGCCTTCATCGTGGAATCCCAACCGCGCATCGCCCGGAACACGTCGTGTCGCATCAACATGCAAGTGGACGTGACGTAGAAGACCTCGACCGATGCGTCGTGTTGACCGAGATCTATCTCACCGTCGTCCAACCCTTTGTAGGGATAGCCGAAGCGGTCGGCTGCCATCCCCACTTCCTCCAGCCGAGATGGGTCGTCCCACGCAACCACTTTCGGTCCGACGATCGCGATCGAGTCTTCGGCGAGGATGCGAGCAACCATCCATTCGACCGAATCGGGAGTCAGAGCCGCGTCGTCGTGGATGAACAGCAGCAGGTCGGCGTCCGTGCGCACGCGCGACAGGGCCCAGTTGATGGCGCCGCCGAAACCGAGCGGGCGGGGGGTTCGCATGTATGCCCACCGGCGACGCTTCAGGTGCCGCTTCGCCACCCTCTTAAGCGGGCTTTTCGAATCACGGGCCGATGCGTCGTCCACCACGAGCACGTCCAACGACGGATAGCTCTGAGTGTTGATGCCGACCAGGCTGTCGGTAAGCCACTGACGTCCGTTGTGCGTCACGACGATCGCTAGAACACTGGGGATCTCTTGATCGCCGGTGGCCGTTGGGCGCGTGTCCTCGCTCTCTACCAAGGTAGCCATGCGCTCAGAAAACTACGCTGCGACGGTGCCGTAGAGGGTGGTTCTCTTGCGAGGGACCCGGCCGATCGAGCGGATCAAAGCCTCCATCTCGACCGCGGTCAGCTCTTGGCCGTGGCTTGCGCCCGCAGCACGAGAGATGTTCTCGTTCATAAGGGTGCCGCCGAGATCGTTGGCTCCGGCCTGCAGCGCAAGCTTCGCCCCGTCCGTCCCGAGCTTGACCCACGACACTTGGATGCTGTCGATCGCGCCGAAGAGTGCGATGCGCGAAACGGCATGCATCTTGAGCGTTTCCTCGAAGGTGGGGCCTCGTCTCGCCTTTCCCTTCAGGTAGATCGGAGCTGCCATGTGCACGAAGGGGAGCGGAACGAACTCGAAGAGCCCGCCCGTGTGATCGGCGATCTCTTTGTGAAGATCGCGCACGACTACCAGGTGGCGCGCCCAGTTGCGGGGGCCCTCGACCGATCCAAACATGATCGTTGCATTCGAGCGAAGGCCGAGAGCGTGCGCGACCCGATGAACTTCGCACCATTGCTCCGTCGTGATCTTGTCGGGACAGATAAGCGCGCGGATGTCGTCGTCGAGGATCTCGGCCGCCGTTCCCGGAAGCGTCTTCAGTCCG
The DNA here is from genome assembly GCA_034665605.1 of Actinomycetota bacterium. Classification (GTDB taxonomy): domain Bacteria; phylum Actinomycetota; class CADDZG01; order CADDZG01; family WHSQ01; genus JALZGD01. Next base: position 2,701 of record JAXDJM010000126.1, read on the forward strand.
GCGTCGCGAAGACGGGTAAGGAACTCTTTAACGGTTAGGCCGGAAGCTTGCGCGCCTTGCCACACCTCAAGCGCGGTAAAGGCATGCACGTGGATGTCTGGCACGCGCTCCTTCACTGCACGCAAGTACTCGATGTAGTGATCGCCGGTGAACGAGTGATGGATGCCGCCCTGCATGCAGACTTCGGTGGCGCCCTTGGCCCACGCTTCCTCGGCCCGGGTCGCGACCTCTTCCGGGGTCAAAAGATAGGGCTCGCCTCTCAGGTTCAGCGACTTCGGACCCTTGGAGAACGCACAGAAACCGCACCGGAAGTAGCACATGTTCGTGTAGTTGATGTTGCGGTTGACCACATAGGTGACTTCTTCTCCGACCGCCGACTTGCGAAGCTCGTCGGCGGTTGCGTAAAGCCGCTCGGTTTCTGCACCACGGGTCGTGAACAGGAGTGCGATCTCGTCCTCGTCCAACTCGATGCCGTCGGCCGCCTTATCGAGCACGCCGGTAACCGATGGTCGCGCGACGCGACCCGGAACCCGCCACGCGCCGGCAGAGGCTGCCTCGACGGCGATAACTCCGTCCGCGGGTGGCGGTTCGCTCGCACCCGAATACCAGGACTCGGTTCGACGCAGGCCCTGTGCATCGATCGCATCGAGAACCTTGCCGCTAAGTCCTGGCTCTATCCAGATGTCGAGCGCATCGGGGGTCGAGATGTAACCGGGGTGGGTGGCCAGGCGCTCGGCCAGCAAGAATCCTTTGCTGCTGGTTACGTCGCGCAGCTCTTCTAAGTGCGGCCACGGTCGCTCCGGGTTCACGTGGTCGGGAGTAACCGGCGACACACCACCCCAGTCGTTGAGCCCCACGTCGAGATACGAGCCGTACTCGCCGGGAGTCAGGTTCGGTGGGGCTTGGATGGCAACGTCCGGCGGCATGATCAGCCGGGCAAGCGCGATCACGATCAACATGTCGTCGACCGACGGCTCGGGATGAAGGGCCATCGCAGTGTCGTGCTTGGCTCGGAAGTTCTGCACGATCACTTCCTGGATGTGTCCATGGATCTCGTGGGATGCGCGGATCGCGAGTAGAGCTTCGATCCGTTCCTCGAATGTCTCGCCGATGCCGACGAGGATCCCCGTAGTGAACGGAACTTTCGCGCGGCCCGCGGCCTCCAGCGTCGCTAGTCGAGCCTCGGGTTTCTTGTCCGGCGCACCGAAGTGCGCCATCCCACGCGCGAGCAGCCGCTCGGACAACGTTTCCAGCATCGTTCCCTGACTAATCGAAACCGCCCGAAGCGTGACCGCATCTTCGAAGGTCAGTACGCCGGGATTCGCATGGGGGAGCAGATCGGTCTCTTCTAGAACCGCGCGGCATGCATCGGCGAGGTACGCGATCGTGGTCTCGTAACCCATCGCGTTGAGCTCGTCTCGAGCCACCTGCCACTTCCGTTCGGGCTTGTCACCGAGAGTGAAGAGAGCCTCTTTGCATCCGGCACGCGCGCCGGCACGCGCGATCTCGAGGACTTCCTCGAGTGTCAAGAACGCGCGCTCACCCGGGATCGGGGGGTGAGCGAACGTGCAGTACCCGCATGAATCGCGGCACAACTTCGTGAGCGGGATGAAGACCTTCTTCGAGTAGGTCACCAGCGGCCCGGTGGTGTCGTCTCGAAGGGCGGCTGCCTCGCCGGCAACCATGCCGGGGGCCGATCGCGCCAGGCCTGCCATCTCGTAGATCTCGTCGTCATTCAGACGGTCCCCGCGGCCGGCGCGCCGCGCCAGAGTCTCGAGGCGGGTCATGTCGAGGAGGCTACTAGACTCCAGTCGCGCCACATCTCTCATTCCAAGGAGCCACAGATGGATGTAGCCGCGCTCGCCGGAGGGGTAGGCGGCGCCAAACTTTTGGTCGGGCTCGACCGCGCGCTGTCGCGGAGCGGGACTCTCACGTCGATCGTGAACACCGGCGACGACGCGACCATCTACGGCACGCACGTCTCCCCCGACGTCGACATCGTGACGTACTGGCTTGCCGGGCTCGCAGACACGGACCGCGGGTGGGGCGTGAAAGACGACACATTCACAGTCGTAGATGCTTTGGGAGCCTTGGGGATCGACTCCTGGTTCAGGCTCGGAGACAGAGATCTAGCAACGTGCATGTACCGAACCGCCAGACTCGAAGAGGGCGCCAGCCTCACGCAGATCACCGCCGAGATCGCACGCGCACTGGGGGTCGGGCCTCGGATCCTTCCGATGTCGGACGATCCGATCCGAACCAAGGTCGAGACCACCGACGGCCGGGTACTGGATTTCCAGGAGTACTTCGTTAAAGAACGTTGCGAGCCGGACGTCTCGGCGATCTCCTTCGCAGGACTAGAGGATGCGAAGCCGACACCAAGTGTCTTGAGCGCGCTCGTGGCAGCCGACACGATCGTCGTGTGCCCGTCGAATCCGCTGCTGTCGATCGGGCCGATCCTGTCCCTGCCGGGCATAGCTGAATGCCTCCGGCAACATCCGCGCGTTGTCGCCGTCAGTCCGATCGTGAACGGGAGGGCCTTGAAGGGCCCGGCGGATCGACTGCTGTCGCGGCTCACCGACGAAGCGAGCGCTTCGCAGGTCGCGCGGCTCTACGCCTCGTTCTGCGACGTCTTCGTAGTCGATTCATCCGATCCTGAAGAGGTTGAAAAGATCGAGACTCTCGACATCGAAGTGATCGCAACCGACACCATCATGAGCGACCATGACGCGTCCGAACGGTTGGCGCGGGTCGTGCTGCAACTGTGAAGCCTCTTACCGTCATTCCGATCGACGCGGTACCCGAGATATCACCGGGTGATGACGTTGCTTCGGCCATCTACGCGGCCGCAGGTGCGGACGCGTTCGGTGACGACGACGTGATCGTGGTTACGCAGAAGGTCGTGTCTAAGGCCGAAGGTCGGCTCGCGCCGGCGGACCGGCGCGCCGAGCTGATCGACGAAGAGTCGGTGCGGGTCTTGCGACGCGTGGGCGACATGACGATCTCGGAGACGAGACACGGCTTCGTGTGCGCCAACGCGGGCGTCGATGCCTCCAACATCGAAGGCGATGAGATCGCTCTTTTGCCGATAGACCCCGATGCGTCGGCCCGCAAGCTCAGAGCGCGGCTCGAGCACCTGACGGGAAAACGTCTGGGGGTGATCATCAGCGACACCTTTGGGCGAGCGTGGAGGACCGGCCAAACCGACGTCGCGATAGGGGTCGCAGGGATCGATCCATTCATCGATTACCGCGGGACCACAGACGTGCAAGGGCGCGAGCTTCACGCGACGGCGATCTGCATCGCCGACGAACTTGCAGGGGCTGCAGAGATCGTCATGGGCAAGGCCCGCCAAGTTGCCGCCGCGATCGTGAAGGGGGCTCCGGTGCGATTCGCGCACGCGTCCATGAAAGAAGTCGTTCGGCCCCCGGGTCAAGATCTGTTCCGGTGAACCTTTCGCAAGCGGTCGATGCACGCAGAAGCGTCCGCGCCTTCGCTGATCAACCCGTTCCGAGGGCGGCCGTCGACCGCGCCATCGAGCTCGCCGTTCAGGCTCCGGCCCCACACCACTCGGCTCCATGGCGATTCGCGCTGATCTCCGACCCGAAACGCAAGGCCGAAGTGTCGCGCGCCATGGGGGCCGCGTGGGAAACCGATCTCAGAGCCGATGGGCTCGACGCCGATCGGATCGCATCGATCCTTGCACGGTCGCATGAATTGTTGACGGGCACACCCCTGCTAACGATCTGCTGCGCCGACATGTCGCGGGCGCACACTTACGGAGACGAGAGGCGGTCTCGTGCCGAATGGAGTCTGTTCGCTCACGCCGTGGGGGCCGCGTTGCAAACCTTCATGTTGTCTCTGGCGGCCGATGGGATCGCGTCCTGCTGGATCTCTGCCCCCGTTTTCTGCGGGGCCGACGTACAACGCTCGCTCGAGCTGCCCGACACGGTCGAGCCGCACGCTCTAGTGC
>JAXDJM010000127.1:0-9895 GCA_034665605.1 Actinomycetota bacterium
GAATGCGTAGACCTCGTCGTCCGAGCGCACGAGATCGAGGGCCAGCTCGGCGTGACCCGGCACGTAGCCGTTGCCGATCGTCAGCTCGCACGACTTCCCGAGACCTTCCGCGATCAGCGCGGCCGACGAGAACGACGTTGCCATCGAGAAGAACACCACGCGGCCCTCGTCTTTGCAGGCCAGGATCGCGCCACCCTCGCAGCCAGCGACGTTGGCGCACACGAACACGATGTCTGCGAGCTCTCCGTCCAATGCCTGCTCGACCGCCCGGCCCACCGCCATCGGATCGGTGCAGTCGACGGCGATCGCCTCGGCACCCGCCTGCTTCGCGCCGACAACCGTGTCCTCGGGCCAGCACAGCCCGATGATGCGCGCCGCGCCGGACCGTTTCGCCTGAGCGCACGTGAGCATCCCCGACTTCCCACCGGCACCGATCACCGCAAGCGTCGTCGACGGTGATGTCAACCGGGCTGCCCACGCGGGGGCCCCGCACACGTCGAGTGTTGCGAGCACGACTTCCGGCGGAAGGTCCTGCGGGACCTCTGCGTATGCGCCGGAACCGAACAGGATCGCCCGGCCCCGTATCCCCACCCGCTCGGAGTCCGGGCTCAACTCGGTTATCTCGTCGATCGACAGCGGCGTAAGAGATAGCGACACCAGCGTTGCGACGCGTGTGCCGATCGCCGGCCCACTGCGGTGCCGGCCGAGCTCGGCAACCCGGCCCACCAGCATGCCGCCAGACCCCGTGACCGGGTTGTGGAGCTTGCCGCGCTCGGCGACGATCTCTTCTATCCGGTCCCCCATCGCGCCGGCTTGTCCCCCGCACGACTCGTGTATCTGACGCCACGACGCGGAATCGACGTTCAGGTACTCGACATCGATCGCCATCTCGTCTGTCGTTATCGGCGAGACCGCGTCGACAACGCGAGCTTGTTGCGGGAGCACCCCGCGTGGATCTAGCGAACGATGGGTTCCGTATCGGTCCACGACCGCCTCAGGATGCCGTGGCCGCGCGCGCGTCCCAATACTTCTGGCCCTCGTCGTCGAGCGTCGAGATCGGGTCGTAATACGGGTAGCGGCGAGCAAGCGCTGCAGGGTCGTCGGACTCGAGTGCGGTGCGGTAGTTCTTCGTCCAGTACGACATGCCGAGCGTCCGGTCGTAGGAGTCGACCTGGTGCACCCATCGCTTGCCGACGTAGGGAACGTCGCAGACGATGCGTGGGGTTGCGAACCCGGGCAGGTAACCCATGATCGAGTGTTGCAAATCCTGAGCTTCGTGAACGGCCAAGCGCCAGTGCTCGGAGTTCGGGATCATGTCGCACATATAGAAGTAGTACGGCATGACGCCTGCGTGATCGAGCAACTTGAAGCAGAGATCGAGCAGCGCATCGGGCGAATCGTTGACGCCCCGCAGCAGCACGCCCTGGTTCCGCACGTCCCGAAAACCTATGTTCAGCAATGCCTTGGTGGCACGAGCGACAAGGGGCGTGATCGAGTTGGCGTGGTTGATATGGGTGTGAACTGCAAGTGACACGTCCTGCGCTCGGGCTTTCGTGGCCAGGCGCTCGAGACCAGCAAGGACCTCGTCCTGAAGGAAGTGCTGGGGCAAGCCCATCAAACCCTTGGTCGCGAGCCGGATATCGCGGATGTGACCGATGTCGATAAGCGCACCCACGAATTCCTCGAGGTGCGCGATGGGAAGGTTGGCCACATCCCCGCCCGAAACCACGACATCGCGAACGGACGGCGTTTCCCGCAAGTAGTCGAGGATCGCCCGGTAGCGCTCCTTCTGCTTCAGCTCGAAGCGGTGTTTGATTACCTGCGGGACGTTGTTTCCGATCAAGTCCATGCGCGTGCAGTGCCCGCAGTACTGGGGGCATGTCGACAGCAATTCGGCCAGCACCTTGGTCGGATAGCGATGGGTCAACCCTTCGACCGCCCACATGTCGGCTTCGTGGAGGCTGTCGCGCGACGACATCGGGTGGCTCGGCCACCGAGCGTCGCGATCCGCAAAGGCAGGGAGCATGTATCGGCGGATCGGATCCGCCCACAGATCGGCTTCGTCCATCGTGTTGAGCATCTGTGGGGGGATGAGCAGCGACATCGTGGCGCGCTTCTGCTGATCTGTGGCTATCGAGCTCATGAGGCTCTGTGGGATCAACTCGCCGAAGACGCGCTGAAGCTCGGCGAGGTTCTTGACCGTGTTCTGTCGCTGCCACCGAGCGCTCGACCACTCTTTGTCGGTAACCCCCCGATAGCCGGGGAGCCGCTGCCAGTCGGGCTCTACGAGCTCGGCCGCCGGCGGATAGCGGTACGGCTGCACGATCGAGTGGCGAGCCTCGACGGGGGCCTCGCCGGCGCCGTGCAGGACGCCGGAATCTTGAACTGTGTTGGGCATCGGGCTACTATAGCGGAATCTCATTAGGCAATCTACCTATATATCGGAAGGATATTCGGATGACTGAAGACCCTCGTCCCCTCGATCGTGTCGACCGGATGATCGTGGCGGAGCTCGAGCGCGACGCCCGGGCGACCTATGCCGAGGTGGGTGCGCGGGTGGGCCTCGCGGCGTCGTCGGTTCACGATCGGGTGCGCAAGCTCGAGCGCTCCGGCGTGATCGGGGGCTACCGGGCCGAGATCGACTACGACGGGGTGGGCCTTCCGATCACGGCATTCGTGAGCCTTGCGCTCAGACCCGGCTCCCCGCCGGACATCCCATCCCGGATCGGCGAGCTACCCCTCGTCGAATCGTGCTATTCGGTTGCGGGAGACAACTCTTACGTCATCATCGTTCGGGCTCCCGATACAAAAGCCCTCGAGGACTTGCTCGATGCTCTGCGCGCCAAGCTCGAGGTGGTCACTCGTTCGACGATCGTGTTGTCGACGCCGTTCGAGCGGCGCCCGATGGTTACCGCTGAACCTACGACGTGAGCCGTCGTCCGATCACGTAACGCTGGATCTGATTGGTTCCCTCAACGATCTGCAGGGCTTTGGCTTCGCGCATATACCGCTCGACCGGGTACTCGGTGATGTATCCGTACCCTCCGTGGAGCTGCACCGCGTCGGTCGTCACGTTCATGGCCGCATCCGAACAGAACAATTTCGCCATCGCCGCCTGCATCGAGTAATCGAGTCCTCTGTCACGCAGGCGGGCAGCATGTTGGTAGAGGGCTCGTCCGGCTTCCACCTTCGTTGCCATGTCCGCCAGCATGAATTGCACGCCCTCGTTCTGCGCGACGGGCCGCCCGAATTGCTCGCGCTCGGTGGTGAAGGCGATGGCTTCGTCGAGCGCCGCCTGCGCGAGCCCCACCGAACACGCGGCGATCCCCAAGCGGCCGGAATCGAGGGATGCGAGTGCGATCCGGAACCCCTGGCCCTCGTCGCCGAGGCGGCGCTCCTCGGAGATCTCGACGTCGTCCAGCTGCAGCATCCATGTGGGCGACGACCGCCACCCCATCTTGTCTTCTTTCTTCGCCCCGGCGAATCCGGCGGCGCCTTTCTCGACCAGGAAAGCGCTCACCCCTTGAGGTCCCGACTCGCCGCTGCGGGCCATCAGCAACACGACGTCGGCCTCGGCTCCCCTGGTGCAGAACACCTTGCTGCCGTTCAGGACGTAACCGCCGTTAGCGCGCACGGCTTTCGTGATCAGTGCCGCGGCGTCGGACCCCGACGAAGGCTCCGACAGCGAGTACGCGCCGAAGGCATCCCCCGTCGTCAGTCGCTCGAGGAGCTCCTTCTTCTGCGCATCCGTGCCGAACGTGTTGATGGCGAAGGCGCACAGGGTGTGCACGGACAGTCCGATCGCGAGAGCAACGTACGCGCGGGCCAGCTCCTCGATCACCAGTAGGTAAGTCCCGTACGGCTGTCCCCCGCCCCCGTACTCCTCGGGAAATGGGATGCCCGTCAGCCCGAGCTCGGCGAGCTGGCGATACAGGGGGGCCGGGTCTTCCGAACGCGCTTCGAATCCGACCGAGAGCGGAGCCGCTTGCTCGGTTGCGAATTCGCGTACCAGTTCGGCGATCGCGCGCTGGTCCTCGTCGAGCAGCCTTAGGTCGGCAGGCACGTGCGGCAGAATAGCTTCTGAGTGAGGCGTCGGGCCTTACAGATGGAATGAGCGCCGGATGATGACCACATGAAGATCGAGGATCAACGCGGGGAGTCGTTAACCGAGGCGACCGTCGTTTTGGACGACCAGGAGTTGATCGATCTGCTGCAAGGACTGGCCGACATCATCGAGGGCCAGCGCGCCCATCTCCATTTCAATCAGCTCGGCGGCCCCCAACTCGTCGTCAGAAGGACCGCCGAGGCCGAGTCCGATCCGCTCGGCCGTCAAACCGATTGGTGGGTGGGTCCCCTCATCTTGTTCGGTGTTGTGTTCGTGATCGTCGGCCTGGTCACTGTTGTCAGATGGGCGGGCGGGTTGTTGTGACCCTCGGTTCGAGGACCGAAGCCATCGAGCGGCTCGCGCAGACGACATCCGACGATCCGCTCGACGTCTTAGTGGTGGGCGGCGGCATAACGGGGGCCGGGATCGCGTTGGATGCTGCGGCGCGCGGGATGCGGGTGGGTCTCGTCGAGCGTTTCGACGTTGCGTCGGGCACTTCGAGCAAGTCCTCCAAGTTGGTGCACGGCGGCCTTCGTTATCTCGAGCAACGTGAGTTCGGACTCATCCGAGAGGCGTCGACCGAGCGCGATCTGTTGAGGAGGCTCGCGCCCCACCTTGTGGAGCCCGTTCCATTCACGCTCCCGGTATCCGACCGGTGGAACCGCGCGAAGTTCTCGGTAGGTCTGTGGGCTTACGACACTCTTGCCTCGTTCAAGAACATGAAGGTCCACCGCCATCTCGATGCCGAAGAGACCGAGCGAAGGGTCCCATTGCTCCCCCACGGCAAGGTCAAAGGGGGCTACCTCTTCTACGACTGCAAGACCGACGACGTGCGCCTCGTCATGGAGAACTTGATCCAGGCGCGGCGGTACGGAGCGATCGTTGCGAATTACCTTCCGGTGCGGGGCCTGGAGCCGGGCAAAGAAGTGTGCCGCGCTACCGTCGAGGACACCGAGACGACCGCAACGTTCGACATCTATGCGCGCCGCGTCATCGTTGCTGCCGGGGTCTGGACCGACCGCGTGGAGGGCCTCGCCGCCGTGGGAGCGCCGGTTCGCCTTCGGCCTTCGAAAGGCATCCATATCGCTTTCCGGCACGAGTCACTTCCCATGGATGGTTCCGCCGCCTTCATCCCCGACGCAGAACGCAAACGGTTCTTGTTCGTGATCCCGTGGATCGACGGCGTCATCGTAGGCACGACCGATACCGCGTACGAAGGAAACCTCGATGCCCCGACGGTCGAACCCGAGGACCGTGAGTATTGCTTGGCTGCCGTGAACGCCGTGTTCGATCTGGGATTGACCGAAACCGACATCGCGGGGGCCTGGGCAGGGTTGCGGCCACTGGTTGCCGCGGACAAGGGAGCCACTGCCGACCTGTCGCGCAGGCACACCGTGTACGACATCGCCGACGGGATCATCGGCATAACGGGTGGGAAGCTCACTACCTTCAGGCGGATGGCTATGGACGCGGTCGATCGCATCGCCGGCGATCTCGGCAACACGGTCAGATCGCGAACGCAATGGATCCGGCTCGGCTCGAGCAATGTCGGCGCGCTCAATGCGGCCGTGACGCGGCGCGCGGCGGTGATGGGCATCAACCCGGAGCGAGCGTCAAACCTCGTGCGCTGTTACGGCGACCGGGCGCTGGCGGTGCTGGACCTTGCTGCGACCGAAGGTGCGACCGCTCCCTTGATCGAGGACCACCTGCCCCTGGAGGCAGAGGTCTTGTACTGCGCTCGCTCCGAGATGGCCGTGCACCTGTCCGACTTCCTCGCGCGGCGGACCCGGCTGGCGCTTCTGGATCGGGAGGCTGGTCTCGGCGACGACGCGCGCGCCGGCCGCGCGATGGCAGACGTTCTGTCGTGGGACGACATGACCACCGCGACGGAGATCGAAGGTTTCAAGGCCGACGTCGAACGGGAACGTGGCATGCGATTGGGTGCTGCTCCGGCCCCCAGCGGCGTCACGCGCGAGCGAGCGGGGTGACGGCTCAGCCGGAACCCGAGCTCATCTCTTCTTTCGATGGCTCGGAGATCGCCGTTTACGCGTTCGGTGAGGGCGATCAAACGCCTTTGCTCGTGTGCAACGCGGTGGGTGCCGACCTATCGATGTGGCGGCAAGCGCTCGTAGACGTTCAACGCGAGCGCCGCGTCGTCACGTGGGATCACCGTGGGCTTCATGCCTCCGGCCCCCCTGCGTCCGGGCGCTTGGATGCGGGAACCCAGGCCGAAGATGCGATCGCGTGTATCGATCATTCGGGGGCCGACACCTTCTATGTTGCGTCGTGGAGCAATGGCGCCCGCATCGCACTCGAGGTTGCTTTGCGCAATCCCGACCGCGTCAAGGGCGTAGCCCTCATCAGCGGCGTGTATGGGTACCACTTGACGAACGTGATCCGCAGGCTGGAGCTCCCCAGCCTCATGCCTACGGTTGCCGGCGTTGCGAAGCATTTCTCGGGCCCGCTCCAAGGTGTCTTCCATCGCCTTGCCGCGCGGCCCGAGGTTGCCGGCGTCATCCGGCAATCGGGTCTCATCGCGGCCTCGGCCGATACCCAGGCACTGGTCGACGTGCTGCGCGGGATCGCAGACTCGGACCTCGGCATCTTCCTGGCCACTTTCGAAGCTCTGACGGGAGATTCTGTAGCTCGCATCCTGGGACGCATCGAGCCGCCCGTGCTCCTGGTGGCCGGCCGCAGGGACGGGCTGGCGAGACTGCGCAGCGCCGAAGAGACGTGTCGTGCGTTGCCCAGCGCGCGTCTGTTGGTTTACGACGACGCCACCCACTTCTTACCGATCGAGTTCCCCGCGCGGCTATCGGACGATCTACGAGCGTTCTTCGCCGATCCCGAGGAGATGCTGGCACGCTTATAGGCGACGCGCGGCTAGAGCCGTTCGAGGAACGATCGGATCGCGGTAGTGACCTGTGCCGGGTGCGAGAGGTTGGACGCATGCCCGCCCCCGGCAACGACTACGACTTGCTCGCACCCTGGCAAGCCCGTGCACAGACTCTCGGCTTTCTCCATGGGGATGGCAGCGTCGTTGTCTCCATGGATGACGAGGGCCGGACAGGTGATCTCAGACAGCCGGTCGTGGAGATCCTCTCGTTCCACGAGCGTGTTGAACGGCTCGACGACCCACGAGCGATCGCGCGCGAGCCACTTCCTTTTCCACGGTGATGGATCGACCGGTCCGAGGATCACCGAGGCCACCGCGTCGACGACGTCGTCACCACCTTCTTCGGTCCAGCGCTCGAGCATCCCGCGATAGACCGGGATCAGATCGGGAGGCTCGGGCCCCGCTTGGGAATCGATCATCACGAGAGCGCGGACCCGGTCGGGGGCAAGCAGCGCGGCTCGCAGCGACAAGAACCCGCCTTGAGACATGCCGGCCAGGACGGCACGCGGGATCTCGAGGTGATCCATCAACGCGAGCAGATCGCGCGCCGAGTCCCAGAATGTCCACGAACCGCGTTGCGTGGAATCGCCGTGGCCGCGCTCGTCCCACGTGATGCAGCGGAACTGCCGCGACAGCTCGGCTATCTGTGGTTCGAACATCGAGCGATCCATCAGGAGACCGTGGCTGAAGAAGATGGGAGGCCCGGTGTCTCCGCGATCTTCGAACGCGATGCGCGCGTCGCCGATATCAAGATGATCCACGAAGCCTCAAACCTTTCACATGAGGTCCAGGCGCTTATAGCTAGCGCCATGGCTCCGCCAAGTGTCGAATTGGGATTCCGAGTCGGCCCTCAAACCTTTAGCTTGATCGCGTCGCGGACGATCTCGAAGGTCGCCGGCGTGTAGCCGAGAACCTCGCCGTCTGCCTCGATGCGCAGTGCTCGATCGGTCGTGATGGACAATCGCACGCGCTTGGCCTCGAAGATGTCCTCGTGCGGCACATGTTCGCCTTTGTAGACCTTAGGAAGGAGCGAGATGGCCTCACGTTTTCGCGCGTGCTCGATCTGGATGTCCAACAGCCCATCGGTAGGCGCGGCCCGGGGGGCGATCTTCATCCCACCGCCGAAGTACTGACCGTTGGCCACTACGAGATTGTTGAGCCGCCCCTCGTAGGTCCTGTCGACGAGGTCGACCGACGCAGTGGCCGTCTTGAACCCGCGCATGGCGAGCCAGAATGCGATCAGGTACTTCATCGGACCGAACCACTGCGGAAGACGGCTGGCGCGCCACACGGCTTCGGCCCCCACTCCGGCTTCGGCGACGTTGGCGAAATAACGGACCACCGTCGCTCCGTCTTGCGTATAGGTGATCTTTCCGATGTCGATCGGAAAGGCCTCGCTGCCGTCCAGGTGAGCGACCGCGTGCGCCGGCATCTCGGCAGGAAGACCGAACGTCTTGATGAAATCGGAACCGGTACCCGCCGCGACGACACCCATGACCGCGTCGTCGCGGACCGGCTTGTCGTCGGACACCATCCCATTGACAACTTCGTGAACGGTGCCGTCTCCACCGACGGCAACGAGGAACTTGAAACCCTGCTCCAACGCGGTCCGGGCGATCGCAGTCGCGTCTTGGGGTCCCTGCGTATAGCGAACCTCGTAATCCAGCCCCCGCTCTTCGAGCAACCCGCGTATCTTGGGCAACGCTTTGCCTACGCCACCGTGGCCGGCCCGCGCGTTGCAGATCAACACCATTGGTCCATAGACCGACGTCACAGGCCCATCGCCCCCGGATTCATGATCCCCAGTGGATCGACCGCCTGTTTCACGGCCACGAGAACGTGCCACCACTCGCCCAGCTCGGTGGGTAGCCATCGCGCCTTCGTCCTACCGATCCCATGGTGATGGCTGATCGACCCGCCGTGCGCCAGGCATACCTCCATCGCCGTTTCCCACCAGCCTTCGAGAGTGCGGGCGGCAGAGTGCTCGTCATCGCACGTTGAAGCCAGCGTGAAATACAGGCACGCGCCGTCGACGTAGACGTGGGATAGATGACACCCGCATAGTTGAGCGCGCTCGGAGAGAGCGTTCTTGACGGCGTGGTACAGGTCGCGGAGATCGCTCCAGGTTGCCGACAGTTCGATGGTGTCGGCAACGCCGTGGGGGCCTAGGGGGCCGACGCCGTCCATCGCCCCCCGGAACGTTTCGACCGCATCGTTACGGTGCACCCACCAGTGCTCGACAAGTTTCGGATCCTCGGCTCGTCCACCGCACGCGCCGAGCGCCCGGTCCGCGCGCGTGTCGGCATCGAACCCTTCGAAAGAAAGAAGCAGCAGAGGGCGCGGCTCGAATCCCTCGATCGACATACCGAACAGCATCGAATCCTCTTTGTCGTACAGGCGCACCAACGTCGGCGCCAGGTCGGACTGAGCGATGGTTCTTGCTGCGATGACTCCGTCTGCCATGTGGTCGAACGTGACGCAGCGATCGGCTCGCACGTGAGATATGGGGTGCACCCGCAGCGTTGCCTCGGTGATGATCCCCAGCGTTCCCTCCGATCCGATCATCAACCCCGCGATATCGGGACCGACGGATCGACGAGGCATCGGTTTGGACCGCACGATCCTGCCGCCGGGTACCACTGCTTCGAGTCCTGCGACCATGTCCTCTATCGCGCCGTAGCGCGCCGAGAGTTGGCCGGCAGAACGTGTCGCGAGCCATCCGCCGACGGTGGACAGCCGGATCGACTGCGGCTCGTGACCGAGCGTGAATCCCCATGCCCCCAACGATCGGACGAGGTCTGGCCCCCATACGCCGGCCTGCGCGGTCACCAACCTGCTCTTGGTGTCGAAGTGGAGGATGTTCTCCATCGCCTGCAGGTCGACCACTACGCAAT